>CAZMRH010000269.1:0-1553 GCA_964568705.1 uncultured Lachnospiraceae bacterium | reverse complement strand
AGTGTCGATCGTGTCACCCGCCGCGTTTGTGAAGTCGGTGATCTGCGCAGTCAGCGACTCATGTGCGGTATCGCTGAGTAGGACGAGCTGACAGTCTTCAATCTCGTTTTTCGCGAGATGGATCGTGTACTCAAACAGTCCGGTTGACGCGGTGTCGGTCGGCTTGACCTTCGCGCTTGATGACGCGAACCAGAGGTCGATTGACGAGTCCTCGTATTCCGCGGCAAGCGGGACAGGGGAGGACGCCGATGACATTGACAGAGCCGCCGAAAAAGTGAGCAGCAGCGCAAGTAAGGTGGCTGTAAGTTTTTTCATGAGTGTGACCTGCCTTTCTGTGTAAGCCGCTGTCGCAGGCGGCTGTATTGACAACGAAAAAAGGATATTCCGGGATGACTGGATTATGAAGCACATACACTTGTGTACTCAAATAAGCTAAAGGCTGCCGTAATATATGCGGCAGCCGTAGCGGGATTTACTTGTTATCGTCGGCATTTGTGTCGTCGGCTTCCTTATCTTTATCCTTTACGGTAAACTCCCTGCCGTACTGGATAGCCTTGGGGTTGCCCTGCCAGATATCCTTGTGATGCTCGTATGTCTCTGCGGATACAGGTGTGTAAGGGTGCGAGGAGCGGGGAAGAAGCTGATCGCCTGCGACAGCGGGTGTGGTGCATGCGTTATCGCCCCTGTATGCGTCGCGCTCGTCCTTGTTTCTGAAGTTCGGTACCTTCACCGGCACGTTGCCCTGAAGTATCGACTTGTATGCCAGAATTCCGCAGATGCCCATGTCGACCGCGGTATAAACGTCGATCGCCCAGTCACCGTCGGGTCTTCCGAGTATCTTTTCGATGAAGAAATGTGTCGCATAAAAGTCCGAGCCGCCGTGCGTGCCGAACTTGTTTGCCAGTTCGGGGGCGATGAACGCTTCGGGATCGTATTCGTCCCATGTGCCGCTCTTGTACGGATCATCCTCGTGATAGTAGTGCATCAGCGGACGGCTGTCCTTCGGGAAACGCTCGCCCTCCATCATGCCCTTCTGACCGTAGATCATGTAGTTGTAGCTGCTCGGCTCACGGCGAAGATCCCCGTGCAGACTGCGCGCTACCGCACCGTTGTCAAGCGTGATTATCTCAAGCCCCGCGCCTCTTGTGATGCCGGAATCGCTGTAGTTGGACGGGAGAGGTGTCTCAAATCCGACTACCTGAACGGGACGGCGTCCGGTGATGGCGATCATCGGGCCTATCGAGTGTGTGCAGTAGTATGTCGGGTACATTCTGTTTCTCCAGTGATCGGGATCGCCGTAGGTTATCTGCGGCCAGATCTTCGAGCAGTCGTGGACGTATTCGCCCTCTATGTACTGAACTTCGCCGATTTCGCCTGCCTTGTAGCGTCTCCACATCTCGAAGGAATGACGCATGTAGCAGTAGTTTTCGGCGTAAGCGTAGACAAGTCCGGTTTTCTCGACGGCCTCGATAAGCTCTATTGCCTGAGCGATGGTCTCGCAGGGAAGTACCTCCGAGAGAACATGCTTTCCGGCATTCAGAGCTTTAATTATC
>CAZMRH010000268.1:0-1558 GCA_964568705.1 uncultured Lachnospiraceae bacterium | reverse complement strand
TATTTTGTATGATTTCCGCCTCGATTTTCCTGAACGCCGTCTCACCGTCCGAGCCGATGATGGCGGCAGGGCTTTTACCGGACATTTCCGTTACCATACGGTCGGTATCGTACAGCGTGCGGCCGGTTTTTCCCGCAAGCATGCGTCCGACGGCGGACTTGCCGCATCCGGGCATTCCGATGAGGACAATGTTTTCCTTTGAACGGCGTATCTTGCCGTATACACGACGTACTGTGCGATCATCGTACTTTGAGTGCGTGAATATCGCGGAGGATGCCGCCGCCTGTGCAACGAGCATGAACAGTCCGCCCGACGCGGGGATGCCCTGTGACAGCGCATCGCAGACAAGATGCGAGCGGAGCGGATTGTACACAGTGTCGATAACAGCTGACAGACGAGTGAAGCGCGTTACGTCGACGGCGCATGAGCCGATGTCGGGATACATCCCGGCGGGAGTGGTATTGATTATCATGTCTGCGTCACCGTGTGCGCTCAACGCTTCATCATAGCCGATATCCGCGCGACCGCTGCGGCTGACGCGGTACACTTCTGCCGCGCCGAGAGACAGTAATGCCGTGCGCGCTGTAAGTGAAGTGCCACCGCTTCCGCAGATGAGTACTTTTTTATTATTGAAATTATACCCGCACCGACGGATGAGAGAGGTCAGTCCGTACAGATCGGTGTTGTAGCCGTAAAGTTTGCCGTCACGGTTTACGACCGTGTTCGCCGCACCAGTCAGTGTGACCGATTCGTCCGCATGATCGAGATACGGAAGCACTGCCGTTTTATACGGGATCGTCACATTTATCCCGACAAAATCGCGTGACTGCATAAAGCGGTCAAATTCGTCCGGCGACACCTCGAAAGCGCCGTATTCATACGGAGCGAGGAGCGCGTGAATCTCAGGCGAATAGGTGTGCGGAAGGCTTTCGCCGACAAGTCCGTATTTCATTCCGTACCTCCTGGAAAATCCGTTCCGTAGCGCAGAGCAAGCATGTCGCATAGGACGATTGCCGTCGCGCTGTCGATAACTGCCGCCGCGCGGTGGACTATCGCCGGATCATGACGCCCGGTGAGTGTTACTGTCGTGTTTTCAAGCGTTGCAAGGTCGACGGTATCCTGAGTGATGCCGATAGACGGCGTAGGCTTGACGGCGCATCTGAAGATGACGGGCATTCCGTTCGAGATGCCGCCGCAGATACCTCCGCTGTGATTTGTCCCGGTGACGACGCGGCCGCCCGACCGGTGTAACGCGTCGTTTGCCTGACTTCCGTAAAGGGATGACAGCGCAAATCCATCGCCGAACTCAACGCCCTTGACGGCGGGAACCGAAAACATCATATGCGAGAGGGTACTTTCAAGCGAATCGAACCATGGCTCACCGACGCCTGCCGGAAGTCCGGTGACAGCAGTTTCGGTGATGCCGCCGACGCTGTCCTTATTCGATTTTGCCGCGAGGATTTCATTCTTCATCAGCGCGGCGGAGGCCTCATTGAGTACGGGAAAGTCGGATTTTAGAAGTGATGCGATATCAGCGGACGGATCAAACGCAAAGTGA
>CAZMRH010000267.1:0-1560 GCA_964568705.1 uncultured Lachnospiraceae bacterium | reverse complement strand
CTTCTTCGCTTTCGGTACTTTTTCGCATTCGATGACCTGGGCGGTGCGAAGCTCGACTTCCATGAATTTGTCAATGTCAATCTGAGCGATTCCCTCGGGTATCTCGGGCTTGGCTTCACCTGTTGCCGCAGCCTTTGCCGCTTCTATTTCCTTATTTACTTCTTCCATCATTTTTACCTCGTCAATTCTTGAAAACAATCCCTTACCGTCGCCGACCTTTGAGCCTGACGCAAGTGCGCCGAAGGAGTCGAGCGATTCAAAGTCGCATTTGTCGGTGCAGAGCTGATCCTTAAGTATAGTTTCAGCCGACGCGGGGATTATCGGGGAGAGCAGTACCGCGCCTACGCGTATGGTTTCGAGCAGATTATAGAGCACCGTACCGAGGCGCGCCGCCCTTGACTCATCCTTCGCGAGCAGCCACGGTGTATTTTCGTCGATGTACTTGTTTGCGCGGCTGAGCATTGTGAACACCGCATCAAGCGCGTCGGCAACATGGAAAGAATCCATACATTCGCGGAACTTCTTCACGCCGTCAGCGACTGCCGTCTTGAGCGATTCATCAGATGCTTCGGGTGCGTTAGGTGCGGGAATGATACCGCCGCAGTATTTATTCGTCATAGCGACAGTGCGGCTTACAAGATTGCCGAGATTGTTCGCGAGATCGTTGTTGTAGCGTGCGATGACAGCTTCATATGTGATCGAACCATCGTTTGCGTAGGGCATTTCGGCAAGCGCATAATAGCGTACACCGTCAACTCCGAAGTGTTCAGCCATCTTGTCGGCGTATATCACGTTGCCGCGGGACTTCGACATCTTGTCCTGACCGAAGTTGAACCACGGATGACCAAATACCTTCTTCGGAAGCGGAATACCGAGACTCATGAGAAAAATCGGCCAGTAGATTGTGGGGAAGCGGACGATATCCTTGCCGATGATGTGAATGTCACAAGGCCAGTACTTGTTGAATAACTCAGGCTGATTGTCGCCGTTATCGGGATCGTATCCGAGCGCCGTGATGTAGTTTGACAGTGCGTCAAGCCATACGTATACGACATGCTTGTCATCGAAATCGACCGGAATACCCCATTTGAATGAGGTACGCGATACGCATAGATCCTGAAGACCGGGCTTTAAAAAGTTGTTTATCATCTCGTTCTTGCGCGCTTCCGGCTCGATGAATCCGGGGTTATCCTCGATGTATTTGATAAGCCTGTCGGCGTATTTGCTCATCTTGAAGAAGTACGCTTCCTCGCGGGCCTTTTCCACAGGTCTGCCGCAGTCGGGGCAATTGCCGTCGACAAGCTGGGTCTCCGTGAAGAAGGATTCGCACGGTGTGCAGTACCAACCCTCGTAGTAACCCTTGTATATGTCGCCCTGATCGTACATCTTCTTGAACATATGTGAAACCGCGCGCTCGTGATAATCATCGGTCGTGCGGATGAATTTGTCGTATGACGTGTTCATCAAGTCCCAGATGCGGCGTATTTCACCCGCAACGGCGTCGACGTATGCCTTTGGTTCGACCCCGGCTTCCTTCGCCTTGTTCTCGATCTTCTGACC
>CAZMRH010000266.1:0-1636 GCA_964568705.1 uncultured Lachnospiraceae bacterium | reverse complement strand
TGGTTTAACAAAATCAAGCAGATCACGGCGGACATTGGTTACACCGCCGACATGAAAGCGTATAAAAAAGACCCCGCGGCATATCCCGGAAATGTTGCCGACGTCAGCACATTCCTGCGTATCGCGGTATGCGGACGCAGGGACTCACCCGATATGTACGAGGTGATGCGTATCCTCGGTGAGACGAAGGTGCGCGGGCGTATCACCGCGATGATCGAAAAATTGTGATAAACCGAAAGGAGTCATACGATGCCTGAAGAAAGATCAAATTTCATACATGATATAATTGATGAAGATATAGCAAGCGGCAAATACAAGCACGGCGACATACAGACGAGATTCCCGCCCGAGCCGAACGGTTATCTGCACATCGGTCACGCAAAGGCGCTGTACATCGACTTTTACACTGCGGAGAAGTACGGCGGCAAGTGCAACCTGCGCTTTGACGACACGAACCCCGCAAAAGAGGATACGGAGTACGTCGACGCGATAAAAGAGGATATACACTGGCTCGGATTTGAATGGGACAAACTGCGCTACGGTTCGGAGTACTTTGATACGTGCTACGAGCTTGCGGTCGGGCTTATCAAAAAGGGACTTGCATATGTATGCGATCTTGACCGCGATCAGATACGCGAGTACCGCGGCACACTGACCGAACCGGGTAAAAACAGCCCGTACCGCGACAGAACGGTCGAGGAAAACCTCGGTCTGTTCGATCGAATGAAGGCGGGGGAGTTTGAAGACGGAAGCCGCACGCTTCGCGCGAAAATCGACATGGCGTCAAGCAACATCAACATGCGCGACCCCGCGATTTACCGCATACTTCATAAAACGCATCATCAGACGGGTGACAAGTGGTGCATCTACCCGATGTACGACTTCGCGCACCCCGTTCAGGATGCGATTGAGGGCGTGACACATTCGCTTTGTTCGCTTGAGTATGAGGCACACAGACCGCTGTATAACTGGGTGGTCGAAAACTGCGGCTTCGAGCATAAACCGAGGCAGATAGAGTTCGCAAGACTGAACCTGACGAATACCGTGATGAGCAAGCGCTGCCTGCGCGAGCTTGTCGAAACGGGAATAGTCGACGGCTGGGACGATCCGCGTATGCCGACGCTTTGCGGCCTTCGCCGCCGCGGATATACACCGGAAGCGATCAAGAACTTCCTTCTCCGCGCGGGTATCGCCAAGACCGATTCACTCATCGACTCGGCTCTGCTTGAATACTGCGCGCGCGAGGAGCTCAACGAGAACGCCGAGCGCCGTATCGCGGTACTTGATCCGATAAAAGTAGTGATAACAAATTACCCCGAGGATAAAACCGAATACTTTTCCGTGTCAAATCACCCTACGAAGCCGGAATATGGCACGCGCGAGATACCGTTCACACGTGAAATATACATCGACCGCGAGGACTTCGCCGAGGTTCCGCCTCCGAAGTTCTTCAGAATGAAGCCGGACGGAGAAGTGCGGCGGATGGGCGCGTATATTGTCAAGTGTAACGAAATAATAAAGAACGCGGACGGGGAAGTCACCGAGATACACTGCACGGCAGACCTTGAGACCGGAAACGGCAATCCCACAGACGGGCGTAAGGTCAAGGGCACGATCCACTGGGTATCGGCGAGCG
>CAZMRH010000265.1:1384-1639 GCA_964568705.1 uncultured Lachnospiraceae bacterium | reverse complement strand
CAGGCGTACCTGAGCTTCGCAAATCCGCACTCCGGCATGCCGAAATATCGGAAAGAGGTATGGTATGGACGCAATCAAGACAGAAAATCTCTCAAAATACTACGGTAAGGCAAGGGGTATCATCTCACTCGACCTGTGTGCCGCCGAAGGTGATTTTTTCGGCTTCATCGGGCCCAACGGCGCGGGTAAGAGCACGACCATACGCACGCTGCTCGGACTTATCCGCCCGACCTCCGGCACTGCCGAAGTGTTCGG
>CAZMRH010000265.1:0-1362 GCA_964568705.1 uncultured Lachnospiraceae bacterium | reverse complement strand
ATCGTGAAGGACAAAGGCGCGATACTTGCCGAGACGGGCTATCTTCCGTCCGAGTCGGTGTTTTATCCGGGAATGAGGGTGCGCGAGGTACTTAAGCTGTCAGCCGATCTCAGACACAAGGACTGCTCAAGGGCAGCCACCGGACTGTGTGAGCGGCTCCAGCTTGACATGTCACGCGGCGTGGATGAGCTGTCATTCGGCAACCGCAAGAAAGTCGGAATCATATGTGCGCTTCAGCATGAGCCGAGGCTTCTCATCCTCGACGAGCCGACGAGCGGTCTTGATCCGCTGATGCAGCATGAATTCTTCAACATACTTCACGAGAGAAACGAAGCCGGCGTGACCGTGTTCCTCTCATCGCATGTGCTCGCGGAAATACAGCGCAACTGCAAGACGGCGGCGATCATCCGCGAGGGTAAACTCATCGCCTGTGACAGCGTCGACGCATTTGCCAAAACAAGCGCAAAGCGCGTCACCGTTCACGGGGAATTCGACGCATCATCACTTCCCGAGGTACGCGACATAAAGGCAGCGGACGGGCGCGTCAGCTTCCTGTACGGCGGCGACATCAATGAGCTCGTACGGCGGCTCGCACAGCATGAGATCGGCGATCTGTCCGTATCGGAGCCCGACCTTGAGGAAATATTCATGCATTACTACACTGACGGAGGTGACGCGAAATGACGATCATCAGACATGAACTGAAACAGGGGTTTAAATCGTTTATCATCTGGACTGCGGCGATCGCCTTTCTGCTTGTCATCTGCGTTTTCATGTTCCCCGAAATGAAGGATGAGATGGGCAATGTGAGCAACTTGTTCGCCTCGATGGGCTCATTCACCGAGGCATTCGGTATGGACAAAATCAACTTCGGTACGCTCATCGGCTTCTACGCCGTGGAGTGCGGCAACATACTCGGGCTCGGCGGTGCATTCTTTGCTTCACTCATCGCGGTTTCCGTTCTTTCAAAGGAAGAGAACGGTCACACCGCCGAATTCCTGCTCACGCATCCGGTCAGCCGTGCAAAAATTATCACGGGAAAACTGATCTCCGTCCTTATCCGCATCACCGTGATGAACGTGACCGTATGGCTGCTTTCTGCCGCGTCGATTGCCGCGATAGGCGAAGCTGTGCCGTGGAAGGAGCTGACGCTGATCCATCTTGCGTTTTATCTGCTTCAGATAGAGTTTGCGGGCATCTGTCTCGGAATATCCGCATTCGTGCGCCGCGGAAGTCTCGGAATCGGACTGGGAATTGCCGCCGTGATGTACTTTCTCAACATCATCGCCAACATTACGGAAAGTGCGGAGTTCCTGAAATACATCACGCCGTTCGGCTATACGGAGGGCGCGGATATCGTCG
>CAZMRH010000264.1:0-1658 GCA_964568705.1 uncultured Lachnospiraceae bacterium | reverse complement strand
GAAAATTGCACTCGCCGTGCAATTTTATCTTTGCATACAAAGTCGGCTTCGGTGAGCGGCACGCGCTTGTTTGCGGGCTATCGCATTCGGAGATTGTCTCGCATTCGTCTGTCGGTGAATTAACATCATAATCCTGACGCTTTCGGCAAAATTTTGTCTTAATAAACCCGTGTGGAAAGTTTTTCGCCAAACCTTTTTTCAAAAAGGCCGCGTACCCCCCGCGATGACGAAGCAGCGTGTTTCCCATGCTTCGTCGATGAGTGCGGCGCAGTCGAGCTTTTCCTCCTCCGCGACTACCTTTTCAAGCACGGGACGTGTGCGTGGGTGACGCGGTGTGAATACCGTGCAGCAGTCCTCGTACGGCAGAATCGACGTATCAAACGTGCCGAGCTCACGAGCTCGGACGATGATTTCCTCTTTATCCAGCCCGATGCACGGCCTAAGTATCGGCAGTCCCGCCGATTCCTCCGTCACGCTTATCGCCTGAAGCGTCTGGCTTGCCACCTGACCGAGGCTCTCGCCTGTCACCAGTGCCGTGCAGTCATTCTCGACGGCGCACCGTGTCGCGAGCTTCATCATGAAGCGGCGGAGTAGCAGCGTGAAGTAATCCTCGTCGCACGTGTCGCGGATCATCTCCTGAATTTTCGTCAGTGATATTATATTAACACGGACAGGCCCGCAGTATTCACTCATTTCGCCCGCAAGCTCAATTACTTTCTCACGCGCGCGCTCGCTGGTATAAGGAAAGCTCTCGAAATGGAGCGCGTCGATGTACAGCCCGCGCTTTGCCATCATGCAGCCCGCGACCGGACTGTCTATACCGCCCGACAGCAGGAGCATCGCGCGGCCGCCCGTTCCGACGGGTATTCCGCCCGCGCCCTTATCCTGACCGGCGTGGATGTAGGCGTACTGCTCGCGCACCTCGATCCTGACGGTCACGTCCGGCTCTCTGAGATTTACTTTCAGATGCGGCATCACGTCAAGAATCACGCCGCCGACTTCCTCCGCGATCTCGGGCGACTTTAAGGGAAAGCGCTTATCGCTCCTTTTCGCTTCACAGCGGAACGTCACCGCTCCCGCAAGCTTATCCGGCAGATATTCGCGCGCGACGCGGCATATATCGTCCATATTCTTCTCCGCGACCGCTGCCATCGTCAGCCCCGCGAAGCCGTAAATCTTCTTCGCTTGAGTGTACATTTCGACGATATCGGACTCGTCGTCGGATGCCTCGATATAGACGGTGCTCTGCGAATGCGTGATATTGAAATGCCCGATTTTATGAGCACGGCGGCGTATTTCGCGGATGAGCTTCGCTTCAAACTGCGAGCGGTTCGCGCCCTTTAGCACCAGCTCGCCGTATTTGCACAGGATGATTTCTTTCATATTGTATACCTTTCGGTGATGGATTTACTTATCTGTATTATAACGGATCTGTGCCGGAGTTGCTTGGCACTGTCGTGTTTTTAACCTAAACATATTTATTCCCATAACGGGTTTATTTTTATTGATTTTCTATACTTTTTGGTGGAGGGATTCTGATCCTCACGTTTGTTTGGCAAATTCGTTCGGACACCAACCTGCTTTACTTAAAGCGATAATTTGTGAATACCCATGACGGGTTTTTTCTTGTTACTTTTCTGCGGAGAAAAGTAACCAAA
>CAZMRH010000263.1:0-1661 GCA_964568705.1 uncultured Lachnospiraceae bacterium | reverse complement strand
GCAAACTTCGATCATATTATTGAGCGCACCACGTCGAAATCGACACATGTCTCGACTGCGGCATCGTATCGCTTCGAGCGCGGCGTTGATGTGACCACTTCCCCCGTCGGCGCAAAGATGTGCGCTGATCTGATAAGCGAAATATGCGGAGGATGCGTACGCCCGACCGCTTACTACTACAATCCCGAGACGTATGCGCCCGAAACGCTTGACCTGACTGTTACACGCACGAACGCGATACTCGGCAGCCACCTTGATGATAAAGAGATCACCGCACTTCTTCAACGCTGCTATTTCAAGGTGCTCACGTCCGACGGTGAGACGATGAAGGTCGAAGTGCCTTCGTTCAGACTTGACATTGAGATGGACGTGGACCTCATCGAAGAGGTCGGCAGAATGTTCGGATACCACAACATTGAGCCGCAGCCGATAAAGCTGTACGCGCCGTACGTTGAAAATAAGGTCAACACGAACGCTAACAAGCTGCGCGACATCATGACGGGCTTCGGCTTCTATGAGGTGTTGAACTACGGCTTCATCCCGTCGAACTCGATGGAAATGCTGAGCCTCACCGACGAAAAATGTCCGTACTGGGGTGACGTGACTATCCTCAATCCTCTGTCGAATTTCTTCGGAATGATGCGCCCGACAATGGCTTACAACATGATCGCAACCGCTGTGTCAAACATGGCGATGGGCATACCTGACGTAAAAATTTTCGAGATCGGCAGAACATTTTCACGTGATAAGTCCACATCGACCGGATATAACGAAAAGAACATGTTCGCAGCACTTCTTACCGGAGTAAAGGTACCCGCGGGCTACGGTGTATCAAAGCCCGTACGCCAGACGGTGTTTGATGCGACCGGAATTATCGCAACTATCCTCGGCGATTACTACAACATGCCGTATGAAATAAAGAATACCGAAGAGATAGGCTTCTTTGACGCAGGCTGCGGCGGTGAGATAATCGCGGACGGACGCCATATCGGTATCGTCGGCAGGATATCGCCGAATGTGCTCGGCAATTTCGAGAACGGCAAGCTCGCGAGAAACGACGTGCTGTACATTGAGTTCTGCTTCGACGGTTTCACCGAATCTAAAAAGAGCATCACGCACGACAGCACGTTCCCGAGCGTTGAGCGCGAATATAACTTCGCAGTACCGAGCGGCGTAACCTTTGACGAGTACAAGGCGGTAATCGAGGGTGCAAGTCCGTTTGTGGTCGAAGTCAAGCCGGTCGACGTGTACTTCGGCAAGGGCGTAGAAAAGGGATACGCGGCGGTACTTGTGGCGGTAGAATACAATGCGGTGACGAGAACGCTTGAAGCGGAGGAAATCGAAGCTGCGGAGGCTGTATTCAAAAAGATGCTTGATGATAAATACGGCATCAAGCTCAAACTGTGACATTAACTTAATATCCGAAAAATGCCGGAGAATATCTCCAGCATTATATTATACAGTCGACTATATCTGCATGAGCCAAATATGCAATTGCGGAAAGAGTATTATACACATGAATAAAATCGTGTGGCATGCACAAAAACTGCACTTGACGATACTGAAATCCCCGATAATTACAAGAAGTATTGCCACAATGCAAATTAGACAAAAGCATATTATACAATATGCTTTTGACGAACATCGGTATTAGACGAATG
>CAZMRH010000262.1:0-1679 GCA_964568705.1 uncultured Lachnospiraceae bacterium | reverse complement strand
CTGGCATGCTTTCAAAGTCACGCACTCTCGGAGGACGGCTGTCCACCGATGTCAATGGAATCGCGCCTCCGTGAGTGCGCTTCAAAAGTCCCTTTTCTTCAAGAAGTCTCAAATCGCGCTTTGCGGAATCATAGCTTATGTTGAATTTCGTCTGTATCGCGCCTGTGGTAACGCTTCCTTTTTCGGAAAGCATATCAAGAATCGCCTGATGCCTTTCTTCAATAAACATAGTAATTCCTCTATTTCTGTTAAATTCAATACATGTCGACCTGTATTTCATTAACAGTATATCACGGTTATTCACGTATGTCAATAGTTATCGTGAATATTCGTGAATTATTGTTTAGCGAGTTCATTCCCCTACCATTCGTCTCATCACGTCGGCGATAAGCATATCATGATCGACGTGCTTTACCGCGACCATCTGACGCGATGATTCGAACGACACAATCTCGCCGTCTCCGCCGAACTCCGGCACATCGCACACCTCAAACGTGAACGCATCCGGACACACGAGAATCCCGTCGGCGCAATAATCCCAGAGTCCCTGTGCCCATGTTATCTCCTCGAATCTGTTCACAAGCCACTGACACAGCGCGTCACCCTTACCGAACATCTCGCGTATCTGTTCATTCGACCTTGCAAACGGCGCAACCAAGTTTCCGGCAACCGCAAGCACCATGTTTTTCGCAAGACTGAATAAAAGCTTACCGCCTTCGATATCGTTTTTGTAATTGTACTCGCCGGTGTTGTTTCGGTTTTCAAGATTATCGAGCGCAAGCCATACGACGATGAGATAATCGGCAATCTCGGGATGAAGCGCAAGTGCAGAGGCGACATTCGTACAACAGCCGCTGATGACGACGTACACAGGCTCGTCGGATGCAAGGCAGGTACGAACGATATTGTCAGCTGCGTCTGAATGAAGCGGTGCGCCGGCTCTTGTGATAAAGTCGAGCGAGCCGGTATACGACGGTACGGGATCATTGGAATCTGCGAGAACGGCAATCGTGGCGTTTTCCATTTGCCCTGCCGCCGCCATATCCGCACTGTCATCATTGAATGGGGCGGAATTGACTGCCAGCACCTTCACGCGGTCAGGCGAACGAAGCGAAAGCGCAAATGCAAACTGATCGTCACCGTCCGCACCCGCGTCACAGTCGACGATTATCTTTTTGATGCGGTCGCTTTTAATATCGGCAATTATTTCCTCAGGTGTCATTATGATTCCTCCGAATAATTTATTATCGCTTCACTCAGTCCGTCACAACCACAGGCTTCCACGCGAACGGCAGAAGCTCCGTCACTGTCACCTTTACCATCCTGCCGTCGTCGTCATTAAGTATCACCTTGATATCGGGACAGTATTCGACGAGCATCTGGCGGCAGTTACCGCATGGCGCAAGTATGCGGCCCGGCATTTTCTCATGGACTGCCACGATAGTGTCAAAGTCGCGCTCACCCGCGGATATCGCTATACCCATGGTTATATACTCGGCACACGAGCCATGATTTCCGTCGCAGTTTACTCCCGTGTAAACCTTGCCGTTCTTACAGCGTATTGCCGCGCCGACCGTGTGATTATACACGCCGTCGTCGAAGTTATCGGCAAGGGTTTTGAGTGCAGCTTCGATCATCTCTCGGTCGTCGTCGGTTATTTCATAGAATGTCATGTTATC
>CAZMRH010000261.1:0-1708 GCA_964568705.1 uncultured Lachnospiraceae bacterium | reverse complement strand
TGGCAGAACTCTTAGAGTCCTTTTTTAAAGACGGTAGTAAATTTGGTATGCAAATCAATTACTCTATCGAGAGCAAGCCTTTGGGTACTGCCGGACCACTATCGCTTATTCGCGGTTTAAATGATGATTTCTTTGTCATGAATGGCGATATCCTTACCGATATTGACTTCACAGACCTTTACATTCATCATCGAAAGAGTGATGCCATGGCAACAATTGCCACATATCGCCGAGAAGTAAAAATTGATTTCGGGGTGTTAGAAACCAATTCTAAAAATTTAGTGAGTGAGTATATCGAAAAACCAACGATGAATTACACGGTCAGCATGGGAATATATGTCTTTTCTCCTGCTGTCCTTGACTATATCCAACCGAACACACACTTTGATTTTCCGGATCTGGTAAAATTATTGCTCCGTAAAGGCATGCGTGTAGCATCATATCCATTTACCGGTTATTGGAAAGACATTGGTCGTGCTGAAGACTATGAAATGGCGATCAAAGATTTTGAGAAGAATAAGCATATTTTTCTTCCGGATATATTATCATGAATTGGCAAGTGCCGCTTTTCGATACAGATATCAGTCACGGTGAGTTTGAAGCTGTCGCCCGTGTGCTTCAATCCGGCTGGTTAACAATGGGCGAGGAGATCAAGGCGTTTGAACGTGAATTTGCGGCATTTTTCGGTGTCAAGTATGCCGTCATGACTTCCAACTGTACAGCCGCCTTACATCTGGCTCATAAAGTCCTTGGGGCAGCTACCCCTGATGAGATCCTCTGTCCATCGCTTACCTTTGTTGCGACAGCCAGTTCCATTATTCAGACAGGCGCAAAGCCTGTATTTGTAGACGTTACCAGCCGTGATAATCTGACAATTTCTCCTGATGATATCGTACGGAAAATAGCACCCTGTACCAAAGGGATTGTTGTCATGCATTATGGTGGGTATCCATGCGATATGGGAAGAATTATGGAGATTGCCACATTAAACAATCTGTATGTAGTAGAGGATTGTGCCCATTCACCAGGGGCATCCTGCCCCCAGGGTATGACAGGTGTCATTGGTGATATCGGTTGCTTCAGTTTTTTTTCAAATAAAAATCTTTCTACAGGAGAGGGCGGGATGGTCGTTACCAATCGGGATGATCTGGCCGCACGATTGCATCTGCTCCGATCGCATGGCATGACCACATTAACATTGGACCGTCACAAAGGACATGCCTTTAGCTATGATGTCACCGAATGCGGATTCAATTATCGTTCTTGTGAAATCAACGCTGCCATCGGTCGGGTACAGCTTGGCAAACTTCTGGCAAAAAACGCCCGCCGCAAGGAACTCGTTGAGTTATATAATCACCGTCTCAAGATACAGGGGAAAGTGACTACTTTATTTAGAACGATCAGCCAAGCGATTATTTCCGCTTATCACATCTTCCCGATTCTTTTGAATAAAGGATGTGACCGTGATGGTTTTATGGCCGCAATGCGTGATCGGGGCGTTCAAACAAGCATCCATTACCGTCCAGTCCATACTTTTACTGCCTACAAAAATACTTGCGATAACAGTGATCTGCCAGTAACTGAAGATATTGCTGAACGCTTAGTGACCCTTCCTCTGTATCCGACTATGACGGAGGAACAGCTTGAATACGTTGTTAAGAGCATAGGAGCAATCTTATAATTGCCGTCATTTTATAAATATTCTATT
>CAZMRH010000260.1:292-1728 GCA_964568705.1 uncultured Lachnospiraceae bacterium | reverse complement strand
TCGTACTAAGGTCAGCTCCTCTCAAATTTCCTGCGCCCACGACAGTTCGGTCCCTATCTGTCGTGGGCGTAGGAAATTTGAGAGGAGCTGACCTTAGTACGAGAGGACCGGGTCGGACGCACCTCCGGTGCATCAGTTGTTCCGCCAGGAGCATAGCTGAGTAGCCGCGTGCGGATGTGATAAACGCTGAAAGCATCTAAGCATGAAACACACCTCAAGATTAGATTTCCCATCCCTTCAAGGGAGTAAGGTCACTCGTAGACTACGAGTTTGATAGGTCGGAGATGTAAGCGCAGTAATGCGTTCAGTTGACCGATACTAATAGACCGAGGGCTTGAACTGCTGTTGCAGTTCGCTCATACTTGTTGCTGATTCTTTCTTATTCGGTTTTTCAATGAGCACTCCACATAATATTGCGTTTCATTTTTTCATACCACCCTTCTTTTTGGCGAGCTGCAGCATTAGTTGCGGCTCGCTTTATTTTTACCGTATGCCGCACCCTCACACATGCATGCGTACAGCATACAATAATATTAAATGTTACCCTCGGGCAACATTATATGACTAATGAAAGAAAAGGTGTAAATAATGGAAAGAACACTGAACGCAGTAAAGCCCGGTGAGCACGTGATCGTACGCTCACTTAATACAAAAGGCAGCATGAGACGTAGGCTGCTCGACATAGGACTTATCGAAAACACAGATGTGGAATGTGTCGGAAGAAGTCCGGCAGGCGATCCTGCGGCATTCCTGATACGCGGCGCGGTTATAGCGATACGCTCCGAGGACTGCCGCGACATAATTGTCAGTTCCTGCTCATGAGGTGCGCCCGTGGGACTTACGAGAGACTCAATAGGAATCAACGCAGTCGATTCGGGGCTTGCAATACGAAAGCGCACACCCGGCGATAAGGTCGTCGCCGTCGCAGGGAACCCGAATGTCGGAAAAAGTACCGTATTCAACGGACTTACCGGAATGAACCAGCATACCGGCAACTGGCCGGGCAAGACGGTGACGAACGCTCAGGGTTACTGTACCACTGACGAAAACTCATATGTGCTTGTCGACATTCCCGGCACATATTCACTCATGGCGCATTCGGCGGAGGAGGAGGTCGCACGCAACTTTATCTGTTTCGGCGAGCCTGACGCGACAGTGGTAGTATGCGACGCTACATGTCTGGAACGCAATCTCAACCTTGTGCTCCAGACCATCGAAATATCACCGAAGGTTGTCGTCTGTCTGAATCTTATGGATGAAGCGAGACGCAAGCACATAAAAATCGACACAAAAATATTGTCGCAACTTCTCGGTGTACCTGTCGTCACCACGGTCGCGCGAAAGAAGAAAAGCCTTGTAAATTTGACTCACACGCTTGACCGTGCAGTCACATATACCGATAACACTGCCGCACTGACTGTCAAATATCCCGATAT
>CAZMRH010000260.1:0-282 GCA_964568705.1 uncultured Lachnospiraceae bacterium | reverse complement strand
GAAGCAGCGGTGACACAACGCGACCTCGGACGACTGAACTCACGATGGCTGAGTCTGAAGCTGCTTGACTGTGATACATCTCTCATGAATGAAATAAGCGCGTATCTCGGAGATAACTTTTTCGACGATGTAAATCTGGCTGACGCGATAAAAAAAGCGCATGAATTGCTTGATTCAGACGGTATTGACAGCGATCGGCTTAAGGATATGATAGTATCAACGCTTGTCGGAATGGCGGAGAAAGTCGCGGTAAATACAGTTACATTCGAAGACAAAAAGTAC
>CAZMRH010000259.1:0-1784 GCA_964568705.1 uncultured Lachnospiraceae bacterium | reverse complement strand
CTCGCCGTGCAATTTTATCTTTGCATACAAAGTCGGTTTCGGTGAGCGGCACGCGCACGTCTGCGTGCTTCGCATTCGTAGTATGCTTCACATTCGTCTGTTGGTGAATGAGCGTCATAATCCTGACGCTTTCAGCAAAACCAGGTATAAATTTACCCCTTTTGAAAGTTTTTCGCCAGGCCTTTTTTCAAAAGGCCGCGTATCCGAAAGTTTTTCGCCAGGCCTTTTTTCAAAAGGCCGCGTCCCCCGTCCCGTGTATTCTCCTTCACTCAAGGGTTTTCTTGAATTCCTTTACCTCGCGGAGTGTTGGTATGGAGGGTATTGCCCCTTCGCGTGTGACCGACAATGAGGCGGCGTAGGTCGCCATTTTCGCCGCGTCGAGTATCGACTTACCGGCAAGGTACGCGTAGGTCAGCACCGCGGTGAACACATCGCCCGCCGCAGTCGTATCGACCGCTTTGACCCGGCATGCGGGCATCAGGTGATAATACTTACCATCATATATAAACGAGCCGCGGTGGCCGAGCTTTAGTACGACATAGCTGCACGGCACGCGCGACGAAAGTCTGACGCATGCGCGCAGGCAATTGTCGATAGTATCGGGACGTATGCCGGTCAGCGCTTCCGCCTCCGTCTCATTCGGCGACAGTATCTCGATTTTCTCGATCTCCTCAAGCGGGAAATCCTTCATTACCGGCCCCGCATCGAGGAAAAACGGTATATTCTGTGCATTCGCAAGTCCCGCCGCCGCGACGACCGTCTCCGCGGGTATCTCGAGCTGCGAGTAAACGCCATCGGGGTAGCAGGTGAGTGCGTCCTCGACATCATCCGGCATCAGCGTGCCGTTTGAGCCGGGGTACACGATTATGCGGTTCTCGCCCGTCTCCGTTTCGACTATCACCGACGCAAGTCCGGTCGGGAGCATCGCATCCTCCGTTACAAAGCGTGTGTCGATGCCGCTTTCGGTATACAGCCGTTTCAGCGCCGCACCGTTCGTATCACGTCCGACCTTCGCGCAGAGCACCGTATCGGAACCGATACGCGCAAACGCGACCGCGCTGTTCGAGCCTTTGCCGCCCGGTATGTATGAATAGCCCGCGTTCTCCGTTATCGTCTGACCGGGCTTCGGCAGCCGCGTGACACGCTGGACGAAATCCATGTTCGCCGAGCTTACCACAAGTACACGCTTGTTCATGTTCGTCAGTCCTTTCGATAGGATTGGGATAGGAATCCTTCGGGGGTCTTTTCCGCCCGCTTTTGTCTGCGCTTATGTCTTGCGGACACCAACCCGCCGTGCTTACATCGCTACTATGCTGATACCCATGACGGGTTTTTTATAATTTTCTACACTCCCGTATGGAATGATCTTGACCTTTCCTACTGTTTATCTGCGAAAATCGTTCGGACACCAACCTGTTTTGTTAAACGTATTACTTCACCGATGCCCATGACGGGTTTTTTCTTGTTACTTTTCTGCGGAGAAAAGTAACCAAAAGCCGTTCAGGGGGAAAGCTTTCCCCCGAAGCCCCCTTCTGCGGAAGCTGTAAGCGAAGGCTCACCTGCAAAGAAAATTGCACTCGCCGTGCAATTTTATCTTTGCATACAAAGTCTGCGTCGGTAAGCGGCACGCGCACGTCTGCGGGCTTCGCATTCGGAGTATGTTTCGCATACTTTCAGCGGTGTCGTTCGGACACCAACCTGTTTTGTTAAACGTATTACTTCACCGATGCCCATGACGGGTTTTTTCTTGTTACTTTTCTGCGGAGAAAAGTAACCAAAAGCCG
>CAZMRH010000258.1:0-1789 GCA_964568705.1 uncultured Lachnospiraceae bacterium | reverse complement strand
GCGATAGCCACGCGTCCGTCGGCAGTATCCGGTATGCCGCTCTCATCAAGCGTGAGCGCAACCGCGACACCGCCGTATTTCTTCATCAACGGGAATACCGTATCCATGCTCTCAGCTTTGCCGTTTACCGAATTTAAGAGCGGCTTACCGCGGTAGACGCGCATTGCAGCTTCCATCGCGATGGGGTCGGATGTGTCGATCTGAAGCGGTACGTCGGTCACGTTCTGTATCTCGGATACCGCCTGACTCAGTACAACGACTTCATCGATCTCCGGCAACCCCACGTTTACGTCAAGCATGTGCGCGCCAAGCTCGGTCTGTGACACGGCCTCACCTACGAGATAACCGATATCACCGCTTCGCAGCGCTTCCTTCATCAGCTTTTTGCCGGTCGGGTTGATTCGCTCTCCGATTATCAGCGGAGACTGACCTATCGTCAGCGCATGAGTGTATGAGGTGACGACGGTGCGGTGTTGTTTTGTCAGCGGTACAGTTGTGATATCCTTCACCGCATCCTTCATTTTTCTTATATATTCCGGCGTGGTACCGCAGCATCCGCCGATAATCCGCGCACCGTGCCGTACGGCTTCCGCCATAAATGCGGCGAATTCGTCAGCCGACACGTCGTACACCGTTTTGCTGTCGACCGAGCGCGGAAGTCCGGCATTCGGCTGAAGCATTATGGGCGTTGACGAATATTTTTCAAATTGCGGTAGTATCTTCAGCATTTCGCACGGACCGAGCGAACAGTTCATGCCAAGCGCGTCGACACCAAGCCCCTCAAGCACTGCAATCATCGTTTCGGGATCAGCTCCCGTCATCTGCTTGCCCGCTTCATCGTAGACGTTCGTAGCAAACACCGGCAGATCGCACACCTCATGCGCGGCAAGGACGGCGGCGCGAGTCTCCATGAGATCGTTGAAAGTCTCGCATGTGATTACGTCTGCGCCGTACTTTACGCCGTATCCGATGACCTCGCGGTAGAGGTCGACCGCCTCATCAAAGGATAAATCGCCGAGCGGACGGAGCAGCTTGCCGGTAGGGCCGAGATCAAGTGCGATGTAGTGCTCACCGTCGTCAAATCCGGTTTCGCGCAGCGCACGTTTCGCATTAGCCAACGCCGCGCGGATTGCTTCCTCAACTGACGGCATACCGTCACGCCCCGTGAATTTCAGTCGGTTGACGCTGAATGTCGCGGTCGTGACCATGTCTGCACCAGCCTTAAGGTATTCCTTGTGCAGACGCACTATTTCGTCGGGATTCTCAGTGTTCCATAAATCGGGCGTACATCCGGCGGGCAGCCCGCGTGACTGGAGCATCGTACCGAAGCCGCCGTCAAAAATCAGAAGTCCCTTATTTATTTTGTCCAGTATCTTCATTTTGTCTCCCATTATTCGCACCGCCCGTACCGAATTATCGGCGCGGGCGGGAATTTGTCAGTATATATCAGCGCCGAGGATCTTGTCGAGTGCAGCCTTGATATCGCGTGCCACATCCGGCTTGTTCATCGAGTAGACGTGGATGTGCTTTACGTCGTTTGCGAAAAGGTCGACGATCTGCTCGACCGCGTACGCGACACCTGCCTGACGCATTGCCTCGGGGTTTCCGCCGAACTTGTCGGTAATCTGGAGGAAGCGGCGGGGAAGCGCGTTGCCGGAAATTGAGCAGATTCGCTTGATCTGCTTTGCATTGACGACAGGGAAGATACCCGCGCAAACGGGAACGGTGATGCCCGCTTCACGAGCCTTGTACAAAAAATTGTACAGGATGTTGTTGTCAAAAAACATCT
>CAZMRH010000257.1:0-1793 GCA_964568705.1 uncultured Lachnospiraceae bacterium | reverse complement strand
AACCAACTAATTCTTTTTGTTTTTTCGTCTGTCTACTTGACTGGGGGCACATCATCATTCCTTCGGCGGATTTATTTTCACCTGTATCAGTCGCACCGGTATCACCACAAGTGTCTGGGTATCATATACTGAAAACGTAAGCTTACAAAACAGGAGGAAAAAATGCTCTACGCAGCAACCATGAAATCCATGACAGGAGCACTGAAGGCGGAAAAAGCACTGAACAATAAAGGTATTCCCTGCCGTATCGTCAGCCTTGATCCATCACTTACGAAAAAGGGCTGCTCATACGGTGTGGCGTTTTCCTCCGACTGCCGAAATACGGCAATGTCATTGCTTGATAGTCTGCACGTAAGTTACGGCGACGTTATCAAGTGGCAAATTTAATATTTACAGGTGCTTATGATTTATCTGGACAATGCGGCTACAACTTTTCCGAAGCCTGAATGTGTGATAAAAGAAGTACGGCACTGCATCCGGGATTACTGCGGTAATCCCGGGCGCGGCTCACACAGTATGGCTCTTGCGGCAGCCGCGAAAATATATGAATGCCGCGAGGAGGCGGCGGATCTCCTTGGACTTCCGTCACCAGAGGGCGTAGTCTTTACGCTCAACACCACATACGCATTGAATATTGCGATAAAGTCTCTTGCGAAGGACGGCGATCATTTCTTAACCAGCGACCTTGAGCACAACAGCGTGCTTCGTCCGCTTACAGAGCTTAGGCGGCGCGGAAAAATCACGTTTGATATATTTTCCTCCTCAGGAGATACAGCCGACATTATTAATAGCATTGAGCCGCTTATCAAGCGTGAGACGCGTGCACTCATCTGCACTGCCGCGTCGAATATAGCGAATATCATACTGCCGCTTCGCGAGATCGGCGCTTTATGCAGGCGACGGCACATAAAATTCATAGTTGACGCGGCACAGGCGGCGGGTGTGTACAACATAAGCATGGACGCGATGAACATCGACATGCTGTGTGTACCGTCACACAAGGGACTGTTCGGGATACAGGGCTCGGGTATGCTTTTAACGTCGTGTACGGAAGGACTTGCGACTGTCATCGAAGGCGGTAGCGGTGTCAACTCACTTGAGACTTCAATGCCCGATTTTCTGCCTGACCGTCTTGAGGCCGGTACTATGCCTACCCCGGCGATTGTCGGACTTCTTGAGGGCATAAAATGGGTCAAGGGATACTCTGCGGATGTGATACACGATCACGAGGTTGAATTATGGAACCGCGTATGGCAAAGAATCGGCGATGACCCGTACATCACGGTATACAATAATAATCCCGGTTCGGTGATACTGTTCAATTTACGAACAAAAAGTTCATCTGCGGCAGTCGCGGCGCTTGACTATGAAGGGATATGCGTGCGCGGAGGGCTTCACTGTGCGCCTCTTGCACACAAGACTCTCGGGACTCCCGAAGGCGGCGCGATACGTGCAAGCTTCAGCCCGATGAACACTATGCGTGAGATCGACAAATTCCTCGACATACTGTACCGTATCAGCCGCGATAACTGATTCGGGTACAGGCAAATCGGCGCAAATACGGCACAGCGTAATGCAAGTCTCGCTGCTCTGTATTTGCGCTTTTTTGCCGTGTATTGCCGTTCTCATTTATGCTGTTTTTCACCTTGACAACACTGCTGAGATGTGATATACTTTCCTTGTTATGCGGGTATGGCGGAATTGGCAGACGCACAAGATTTAGGATCTTGCGCCGAGAGGTGTGCAGGTTCGACCCCTGTTACCCGCACCAACTATGTCGCAGAGAATTGATA
>CAZMRH010000256.1:0-1796 GCA_964568705.1 uncultured Lachnospiraceae bacterium | reverse complement strand
CTGCCTGTTCCTTGCGGTGGTTCTTCCCGGCGAGAAGGTGCATGAGGAGGAAGTGAGCGACAGCATCGCCTCTGCATCTCACACAGAGGATCTGATGATACGGAAGTTCATCACGACGACCGAAGATGAGCGCGGTTGCCTCAAAAACATCGAATTCAAGAATGAGGACAAATTCAACTTCGCCTTTGACGTGGTCGACACAATCGCACGCAAGTACCCCGACAAGCTGGCCATGCTCCATCTCGATAACGAGAAGAACGAGCGCCGCTTCACCTTCGCCGACATGAAGCGCGCGTCGTCGCAGTGCGCGAATTACTTCCGCTCACTCGGTATAAAGCGCGGCGACCGCGTGATGCTTGTACTCAAGCGCGGCTATCAGTTCTGGTTCGCCATCCTCGGGCTTCACAAGCTCGGCGCAGTGGCGATACCCGCCACCGATCAGCTTCAGGAGCATGATTATGAATACCGCTTCAAAGCCGCGGGCGTATCCGCGATAATCTGCACCGCGTCCGGCGATACCACGACTCATGTTGAGGCGGTCGAGGCATTATGTCCGACGCTGAAAACGAAAATCGTCGCAGGCGGCACCCGTGACGGATGGTACGACTTCGACTCCGAATTCCCGCTGTTCACCGGTAAGTTTGAACGCACCCCCGACGCGCCGTGCGGCAGTGATCCTATGATCATGTTCTTCACCTCCGGTACGACGGGGTATCCGAAGATCGTCGTACACAATTACAAGTACGCTCTCGGTCACTTCATCACAGGTAAATACTGGCACGGTATATATGCCGACGGTCTGCACTTCACCATCTCCGACACCGGCTGGGGCAAAGCTATGTGGGGCAAGCTGTACGGTCAGTGGATGAGCGAGGGCGCGATATTCACCTACGATTTCGACCGCTTCCATGCCGATGACATACTTACGCTTTTCGCCAAGTACAACATCACCACCTTCTGCGCGCCGCCTACGATGTACCGCATGCTGATTAAGGAAGATTTATCGAAGTACGACCTCTCGTCGATAAAGCAAGCGACTACCGCGGGCGAAGCACTGAATCCCGAAGTATTCCTTCAGTTTGAACGAGCGACCGGGCTTCAGATAATGGAGGGCTTCGGTCAGACCGAGACCACGCTGTCCATTGCAAATCTATACGGCGAACCGCATAAGATAGGATCGATGGGAAGACCTACACCGCTGTATGACATCGTACTTCTCTCATCGGACGGCAAGGAAGTCATCCCCGGTGAGACGGGCGAGATATGCATCAAGACTTCGGACAAGGTTCCATGCGGTCTGTTCGACGGATATTACCTTGATAACGAAAAGACGCGCGAAGCGTGGCACGACGGATATTACCACACCGGTGACGTCGCGTGGTGCGATGAGGACGGCTTCTACTGGTACGTCGGACGCGCCGATGACGTTATAAAGTCGTCAGGCTACCGCATCGGGCCGTTTGAAGTCGAGAGCGTCATAATGGAGCTTCCGTATGTGCTTGAGTGCGGCGTATCGGCAGTACCGGATGAGGTGCGCGGTCAGATAGTCAAGGCAAGCGTGGTGCTTGTTCCCGGGAAGGAAGGCACAGACGAACTTGCGAATGAGATACAGACATACGTCAAGAGCAAAACCGCGCCGTACAAGTATCCGAGAATCGTCGTATTCCGCACGGAGCTCCCCAAGACAATAAGCGGAAAGATACAGCGAAACAAGCTGTAAGGGAGTACGCGGCTTTTCTGACTCGAATTGTCAAGTCAAGTGCAACGATTTGTTAAAGAAAACTTCTTCGGGGCAT
>CAZMRH010000255.1:0-1806 GCA_964568705.1 uncultured Lachnospiraceae bacterium | reverse complement strand
TAGTATGATTTTCTTTTTCATGCTATTCCTCCGAATTTCAGATGTATCGTGTTCAGAAGCTCGTTATTTTTCCGGCGAGATACTTTTTGAGCAGAAGCATGTCGAGCATGTTAACCCTGCCGTCGCTGTTCACGTCAGCCGCAGTCATCTGACGCGCGTCAAGTACGAATTTACCGAGAAAATACAGCTTAAGTCTCATCGGATCGCTTGTATTGACCGAGCCGTCGCCGTTCGCGTCGCCCTTATCGAAGTCACTCAGCGGTATCACGGCGAGATAAGTTTTTCCGCATTCCGTACAGGTGTACTTCATCTCACCGCGCGTCGTGATCGTGGCTTCGCGCGTGACGACCGACGTATATGTATGCTGGCACGGCTCGCCGACCTGCGGTGTCACGGTGATAAGTCTGCATCCGCCGTCATACGCGGGTGGAGCACAGTACTGCATCACACCGCCCGCAAGCAGATCCTCACGCTCAGAATGTATATGACCGCAGAGCGTTCCGATGAGGTTTGAATTTTCGGAATTCGCGTATTCATAAACTACTCTCGTCTTAAGGTCATACATCGACGCATCCCTGTGTGGACCGAGCGTGCGGTCATACTCCCACATGTCGATGAGCGGCTGTGTCAGTGTCTCGGCGTGAAATGGGATGTGGTAACCGAGAAGCACAGGCTTTGAGCTTGCCTTAAGTGTTGAGCGCACGAACGATGCCGTACTGCTGTTCGTAATCATCTCCTGCGAATCGTCGATAACGGCCACGATCAGGTCATCGTATTCAACATAATTATAAAAGGTATTGCCGCTCGCAACAGTTGACAGTTTCGGACGCAGCGTCGTCGTCGAGTAATTGTCGAAGTAGTGATCCGGGAAGGTGTAGTCGTGATTGCCGACAGCGTATATATACGGTACAGTCGCCTCACCGAGGATTGACTCAAGCATCGCCACATTTTCATTAAGTGCCGAGTCGATGATATCACCCGTCAGTATCACAAGGTCGATGCCGTGATCCGCTGCGTAACGGAAGAAATAGCTCAGTCTCTGAGCCGTGGTCGTGCCGCCGCCAAGTGTTGTGTACAGCGCGCGTCTGCCCAGTGCGTAGTTATAATTCGCGTCTAAAAGCGACGGAAGCTCGGTGACATGTATGTCAGATATCTGAAGGAATTTGTATTCGTTCTTTAGTCCTTCGACCTCGATCGTCGTTTCCGTCGGATGTACATACAGATCAGCCGTACCCGCGGATACCGTCATGGCAAGATTCGTACCGCCGATGCTGAGAGAGAACAGTGCGCAAAGGCATAATATAAATGAAATAATTTTTTTCAAGTCTTCACCCCGGCTTCACATATTATTACTTAATAATTATAATACATTAAACATGATTTTGTCAATCGGTTTTTACTTTATTAGTGCATATTGCCGAGTAATGCAGGCTACACAAGTGTATGTTCATTTTAAACAGTCTGTACAAATTATTTAATTTTATTTGTATCAAATGTACATTGAAAGAATCGGCGCGAAAGAGTATAATTATTATGAAAATCAATGTATTTTTGTAAAGCTGAAAGGATCTGATAACAATGGGAAATAAACTGAGAATCGGCATATTCGGTGGCTATCGAGGCTACACGATGATTGACGTGCTTCTTAATCACCAAGATGCGGAACTGGTCGCGGTCTGCGATATGTACGAGCCGATACTTGAGCGTGTCACCGAGCAGTCAAAGATACTCGGACTTAACGTCAAGTGCTTCAAAAGCTTCGATGAATTCATCTAACTTGCCATCCATCACGGCATCCACGTTCGA
>CAZMRH010000254.1:0-1815 GCA_964568705.1 uncultured Lachnospiraceae bacterium | reverse complement strand
CGAAGGCGTCGAGGGGCGCGTACCCTACAAGGGGCCGCTGTCCGATACGGTCTATCAGCTCATCGGCGGACTTCGCTCAGGTATGGGCTACTGCGGCGCACCGACAATCGACTCGCTCATCAAAAACGGTCAGTTCATCCGCATTTCCGGCGCGGGACTCCGTGAATCACATCCACACGACATCAACATAACCAAGGAAGCGCCAAACTACAGTGCGCAGATGGACTGAGACAGGGCTGAGAATTAACAATTGCCCACCTTGACATTTTAGCAAAACAGCGTTATACTACTGATATATTTTATCTTATAAAGAGGCAGGAAAACATGAAAAAAATTATTATCTCTTTTGTTTCACTGATTCTCGCCGCGCTTCTGCTCACATCAATTCTGAGCATAACCGCATCCGCGGTGGTTATTAATGATCCGCTCACCTTCTCCGTCGGCTCGGCATCAGGCAAGCCCGGAGACAAGGTCAAGATTCCGGTATCCATCACAGGAAACCCCGGTCTCTGGAGCTTCCGCTTCATCATTTACTATGAGCCGGCAATCCAGATAACCGATGTGATAGTCGGTGACACTTTTGATTCGGATGAGATGATTTACTCGAATCCCAATTCATATCTTTCATACATTGACGCTGTTACGTACCTGTTTAAGGAATCGAATATTGAAACCTCCGGCTACAACGGAATGGTATTTACGCTCAATGACAATAACCTGAACAACAACACCGGAAACGGCACAATTATTATTCTTGAAATGCAGATCCCGGACAACCTTCCCAACGGTTCGTACGCACTGAATATCCTCAATGATGACGAAAGTGCTATTAATCTTGATGCTGATTACAATCCGAATTCTTTTACAAGCATTACTGCAATGCCCGGCTCGATAACGATAAGCGGATCCACGGCGGACAAGATGCCCGAGACCACCGCTCCCGACAAAGTTACCGAAGCTCCGTCCGCATCGACTCAGGCAAGCGGCTCAACCACTCCTCAAACTCAGATCGTTTACGCTCCCGTGACTGACGCAAGCGGCGCGGTCGTAACTGACTCGGACGGCAATACAGTCACAACCGCACTTGAGGTACTGCTCTCCAACGAAACCGGTTCATCAGGAAAGCAGACAACTGCGGCGGCTGATAACGAAAGCTCAGATGCATCCTCAACCATGGCAGTCAAGGCCAACGGTGCTCAGAATGACATAAGCGGCATAAAGAAAGTTCTGTTTATCATCGTGATCGCCGCGTTAGTTCTTCTGCTCATCGGCGCGGCAATCGCATTTAGAATAATCAATAAAAACGCAAAGAAGAAGAAGCCCCATGGGAAGTATCACACTTCGAGAATGACCTCCGAGGAGCTTAATGCACTTAACGGCGAACAGCAGAACACACCCTCATCAGATACCGCTAAGTCCGACGGGAACGTGGATACGGCTGAAGCAAATACCGACGACAATACGGATACAGCTGAAGTAAATACCGACGACAACGCGGATACGGCTGAAGCAAATACCGACGACAATACGGATACAACCGAGACAAAGACTGACGACAGTTCGGATGAGGATGGCAAGTCCGAATAAGGTACACAAATAAAGCATCTGCGTCCTCCGCATTAGTATGCGGGGGACGCTGTTTTTATATGAAAATAAGCGGGGAAATATATCCCCGCTTATTTTTTATTCTGTTTGTTTATAATTACTTTGCCGATTCGATCAAAGTGAATATCTGCTCATTTGCCGCCGCGTCACCGTAAATCACAAAAGCAAAGGTCATATCTCCGTAGTTGCGCATGGTATATGAGTTTGCAA
>CAZMRH010000253.1:0-1820 GCA_964568705.1 uncultured Lachnospiraceae bacterium | reverse complement strand
GTTTTGACTTCGATTCGGGAGTCGGTTTCGGTTTGCGGCACGCGCACGTCTGCCGGCTATCGCATTCGTAGTATGCTTCACATTCGTCTGTCGGTGAATGAACGTCATAATCCTAACGCTTTTGGCAAAACTTTGCTTTGAATAACCCCTTTTGAAAGTTTTTCGCCAGACCTTTTTTCAAAAAGGCCGCGTACCCCCGCGTGACTCCGTATCCCCGCCGCGCATGATATCCCCGCGATGCACCTTCACGGGCATCTTAGTGGTAAAGATCATGCCGGGATGCGGTGCTGATTCAACCTTTTCGCCGCCCTCATTATATAAGTCGCCGACGGTGAACGATATGCCTGTTTTGCCCGGTGTCAGCAGTTCTGCCGCCGACCCTGCGATGACCTTGTTGCGCTGGACGAACGTCACATTTCCGTCATCCGTGCTGTCGGTGAGAGCGGTTGCAAGGTACGCTTTTTCGCGGATGTAGCCCGGGATTGTCACAAGATTTGCGTCCTCATGCGGCGACGTGAAGAAAAATCCCGTGCCGTACTCGCGATGGCTTACACAGTCAAGCTCACGCTGCCACGCAGGATCGAATTTATACGCTTCCGGCGACGACATATACCTGTCGACCGCCATTTTATAAGTATTCGTGACGACCGCCGTGTAGTACGCGCTGCGCACACGTCCCTCGATCTTGAACGATGTGATGCCCGCGTCGCACAGTTCCGGGATATGGTCTATCATGCACATATCCTTCGACGCCATGATGAACGTGTCGCCGCCGTCCTCAACTGCAGTCAGCACCTCACCGTGACGCTTTTCTTCCTCAAACTCAAGCGTGCGCCCGCTCGCCGTATAATTCCAGCGGCACGGCTGAGCGCACATGCCGCGGTTCGCGTCACGTCCGACAAAGTGCTGCGACAAGAGGCATCTGCCGCTGTATGCCACGCACATCGACCCG
The DNA here is from genome assembly GCA_964568705.1 of uncultured Lachnospiraceae bacterium. Lineage (GTDB taxonomy): Bacteria > Bacillota > Clostridia > Oscillospirales > CAG-272 > CAZMRH01. The sequence continues at coordinate 868 of CAZMRH010000253.1, read as the reverse complement.
TGAACGAAGCACTCAAGCTCTATTTCGTCGGGTATCGACTGCCGTATCACTCGTACCTCGTCAAGCGACAGCTCCCTTGCGAGCACGATCCGCTTTGCTCCGAGCGTATGCCATGCGACGCAGTCCGCCGCCGATACTGCCGACGCCTGTGTCGATATGTGTATCTCAAGCGACGGCGCGCATCTTTTCACACACATCACCACGCCGATGTCAGACACGATGACCGCGTCGACGCATATCGATTCGAGATAGCGCAGATATAATTCAAGCTCGGCGTACTCGCCTGTACGCGGCATGATGTTGACGGTTACGTATATCTTCACGCCCGCCGCGTGGGCGAACTCGACCGCCGACTTTAGTTCATCATCGGTGAAGTTCGAGCTTGACGCACGCATGCCGAACCGCCGCCCGGCAAGGTACACGGCATCGGCACCGAACAGGACGGCGGCACGCAGCTTCTCAAAATCCCCCGCGGGGGAGAGAATTTCAGGTTTCATTGATACTCCTTATGGAATTGGCTTGGTTTATACGGGTAGTTCGCCCGCTGACGGATTATGCAAATTATTGCGGAAGCGGATGTCTGATTGAATCTTCGGACACCAACCTGTTTAGCTTATATCGATACTCTGTGTATCCCCATATCGGGTTTTTTCTTTGTGTTTCTTACCACAGTCTGTAGGAATCGTTTGGACACCAACCTGTTTTGCTAATAGCAATACTTTCTGTATACCCATGACGGGTTTTTTCTTTGTGTTTCTTACCAAAGTCTGCGGATATCGTTCGGACACCAACCCGCTTTGCTTAAAGCGTGATTATGCTGATACCCATAACGGGTTTTTTCTTGTTACTTTTCTGCGGAGAAAAGTAA
>CAZMRH010000252.1:0-1847 GCA_964568705.1 uncultured Lachnospiraceae bacterium | reverse complement strand
CACACTTGGCAAGAATACGCTTCTTGTAAATGAAAAATACGGGAACCGCCTGATTCTCGGACTCGTGCTGACGGATATTGAGCTTGAAAGCGATCCTCCGGCAGAACAGCTGTGTATCGAGGGCTGTTCGCTGTGCATAAAGAATTGTCCGGTAGGAGCACTTGACGGAATAAGCGTAAATCAGATGAAATGCCGCCAGAATACATTCGGAAAAAACGCGCGCGGATACGAAATGGTCAACTGTAATAAATGCCGCACAGTATGCCCGATGCGGAACGGACGGAATAAGTAGGGTTGTGAGAAAAAATATTTTTCATACGATTATGCTGCACATAATTGAAAAAGCACCTGCTTTCGCAAGTGCTTTTTTTGGTGGAGACGAGCGGAATCGAACCGTTGACCCCTTGCATGTCAAGCAAGTACTCTAACCAGCTGAGCTACGCCTCCATGTCACCTGACCGCTGACAGGTGTTATTTTAACACATAAACCCCGACTTGTCAAGACGGTTTTTGAAGAATATTGGAAGTAAAGCATATTTTCACTTACCGATCGCGTATATTTTATTTTTTACCAAATTCCATTGACAAAGGTGCCTTGTTATAATATAATTGATACGATAAAGTCTGCATTCCGATTTGCCGCGGCGACAGCGGGACTGGGACGCGGACATTTTACAGGAGGACATAATTATGTCACTTTGTGCATCTGAAAAGATCAGAATAGGAATTATTGGCTGCGGCGGTATTGCGACTGGAAAGCATATGCCCGCACTCTCAAAGCTTCATGACGTTGAGATGGTTGCTTTCTGCGACCTCATCGAGGATAAGGCAATCGAGGCAAAAGCAAATTACGGAACGCCGGACGCTAAGGTCTACACCGATTATAAGAAGCTGCTTAAGGATAAGACGATTGACGTTGTACATGTCTGCACGCCGAACCGTTCACACAGCTTTATCACCGTTGATTCGCTTGAAGCCGGCAAGCACGTTATGTGCGAAAAGCCGATGGCAATAAACTCGGTTGAAGCAATGAAGATGATCGACGCGGCAAAGAGAACGGGCAAGAAGCTGACCATCGGTTATCAGAACAGACAGAGACCTGATTCGCTCTTTCTCAAGAGGGAAGCGGATAAGGGTACTTTCGGAGAGATATACTACGCTAAGGCAACCGCTATCCGCCGCCGCTTCGTACCGACATGGGGCGTGTTCCTCAACGAATATGAGCAGGGTGGCGGGCCGCTCATCGACATCGGAACTCATGCGCTCGACCTTACACTGTGGGTGATGAACAACTACAAGCCGAAGTACTGCGTCGGTACTTCATACCATAAGTTCAGATATCAGACTGAGACTGCAAACTGCTGTGGCGACTGGAATCCCGATGATTTTACGGTCGAGGACAGCGCATTCGGTTTTGTCGTGATGGAAGACGGCGCAACGGTCAACCTTGAATCCTCATGGGCTCTCAATACACTTGAAGTACGTGAGGCTGTAACGTCAGTCTGCGGCACTAAGGGCGGGGCCGACATGAATCACGGACTTCGTCTCAACGGAACTATGAACGGCAGAATGACCGAGACGGCCGTCGATTTCAGTACAGGCGGAGTTGACTACTTCTCGGGAATCGGTTCAGGCAGGCCCGAGGAGCTTGAAGCAGCTAAGTGGATCAAGTCACTGAGAGACGACACCGATCCCGTTGTGCTTCCCGAGCAGGCATACTGTGTGACGAGAATTCTCGAGGGAATTTACGAATCGGCAAAGACCGGCAACATCGTATTCCTTAACAAATAAGTTAAAAATACGGAGGTATTGAATGAGTAAAGAAAGATTTGAGAGTTATGGTTATA
>CAZMRH010000251.1:0-1859 GCA_964568705.1 uncultured Lachnospiraceae bacterium | reverse complement strand
CCGGCGATTCATGCGACTTACGGATCGTCATTGCGGCATCCTGATCGTAGAGAGCCTTCGCACGTATTGCCTTGAGATCCATTGTATCGCGGACATACTGAGACTGGATAGGCTGACCGCCGCCGTTTACGCAGCCGCCGGGACAACCCATGATTTCAACGAATGCCCATCCGTCGGGATTACCTGCCTTCATGCGGTCCATAACTTCCTTAGCTGCAGCAGCACCCGATGCAACGGCGACCTTGAGGTCGGTACCGTTGATGTTGACGGTAGCCTGTTTAAGTCCTGCGGTTCCGCGGACTGCCTCGAAATCAATTTCTGTATTGTCCTTACCCGTCAGCCAGTCGTTGGCGGTACGAAGCGCTGCTTCCATAACGCCTCCGGTAGCACCGAAGATGACTGCCGCGCCGGTATCGTCACCGAGAGGTGAGTCGAATTCTTCATCGGGGAGTGAAACGAAGTCGATTCCGGCACGCATAATCATACGGGACAGCTCACGCGTTGTGATAGCGATGTCAACATCGGGAACGCCCGCCGCCGACTCATCGTCACGTCCGATCTCAAACTTCTTAGCCGTGCAGGGCATGACGGACACTGACACGATGTTCTTCGCGTCGATTCCTGCCTTCTCTGCCCAGTAGGTCTTGATGACCGCACCCGCCATCTGTTGGGGTGACTTGCAGGTTGACAGATGATCGAGCATATCGGGATAGTAGTATTCGCAGAACTTGACCCAGCCGGGTGAGCAGGAAGTGATCATCGGGAGAACACCTCCGTTATTCATACGCTGAACAAGCTCGTTTGCTTCCTCAACGATCGTGAGGTCAGCTGCAAAGTCAGTGTCGAATACCTTCGCAAATCCGAGACGGCGCATAGCTGCGACCATCTTGCCCTCGACGTTCGTTCCGGGAGCCATGCCGAAGCACTCGCCCAGTGTCGCGCGTATCGACGGTGCGGACTGGATAACGACTGTCTTTTCCGGATCGGCGAGAGCCGCCCAGATCTTGTCTGTATCGTCTTTTTCACGGAGTGCGCCTGTCGGGCAAACTACCGTGCACTGACCGCAGGAAATGCAGGGAACGTCGGCAAGACGTGCGTTGAACGGTGTGCCGATCGAGGTGTCGATACCGCGGTCGTTTGCGCCGATAACGCCGACATACTGCTCGTTGCAGGCTGCAACACAGCGGCGGCAGAGGATACACTTGTTGTTGTCGCGGATGAGGTGAGGAGTTGAGGTGTCAAGCTCGTATTCCGGCTTGAAGCCCTCGAATGTGGATGCCTCAACACCGTAATCGCGGCAGAGCTTCTGCAGTTCGCAGTTTGTCGAGCGGACGCAGGAGAGGCACTTCATCTCGTGAGTCGAGAGCATCAGCTCAAGAGTGGTCTTTCTTGCCTTCTGGATCTTCGCGGAGTTCGTCAGAACCTCCATACCCTCGGATACGGGATATACGCAGGAGGTAACGATTCTGAAGCCGCGACCCTCGTTTGCTTCGACCACGCAGATACGGCATGCGCCGATCTCGTTCTTGTCCTTCATGAAGCAGAGCGTCGGAATTTCGATTCCTGACGCGCGGGCAGCCTCAAGTATTGTGGAGCCCTTCGGTACGCTTACGGCGATGCCGTTGATTTTCAGATTTAACATATCCATCTTTAAAAGCCCCTTTATTTCTTATAAATTGCGCCGAATGAGCAGTTCGTCATGCAGGCACCGCACTTGATGCACTTCGACTGGTCGACCGTATGCGGATTCTTGACTGTACCGGTGATAGCGTTAACGGGACAGTTACGCGCACACTTAGTACAGCCCTTGCACTTGTCGGCGTCGATGTGGTAACCGATGAGGCTCTTGCAGACGCCTG
>CAZMRH010000250.1:0-1879 GCA_964568705.1 uncultured Lachnospiraceae bacterium | reverse complement strand
AGGACATCATCCGTCTTATCTGGGCACTCGGAGAGGAAATCGCGCATGATAAGAGGGCAGACGATAAGCTCCGCGTCATCATGGTGGAAGAATACAACGTCAGCATGGCGGAGCTGCTCATCCCCGCAAGCGATATCAGTGAACAGATATCCCTCGCGGGTAAGGAAGCGAGCGGCACGGGCTGCATGAAATTTATGATAAACGGCGCGCTGACGGTCGGCACGCTTGACGGTGCAAATGTTGAGATGCTCGAAGTGGTCGGCCGCGACAATTTCTATCTGTTCGGACTCAACGCGGGTGAAGCGGATGAGCTGTGGCGCAGCGGATACTCGACGGCTGTATATCTCAATTCAAACCACAGGCTTTCGCGCGTGATCGACAGACTTTCGCGGGGTTTTGCGGGACAGTCGTTCGACGGCATTGTGCGGTATCTCACCGGACGCGCTGGTGTGTGCGACCCGTATATGTGCCTTGCCGATTTCGAGTCGTACTGCGCTGTATCGGGAAGAGCGTTCCGTGATTATACAGATATGGGGATGTGGGCTAAGATGTCACTTCGCAATATCGCCGCGTCGGGATACTTTTCGTCGGACAGAAGCGTTACGGAGTATGCGGAGAAAATTTGGCATCTGAAGAAAATCGACATGAGGGACGGTGAGAAGTGACGGACGGTGCGTACTGCGAGTATAAATCGCTCACGTCGTCACCGCGCGGCGAATACTTCGACGCAAGCCTGCACGGCGCGTTCTGCGTAAGCGATACCGTGCGGCATACCGTGCGCGTACCGTATCACTGCGACTGCAAAAGCGTTACGATGGTGATACACGAGGACGGGTTTTCAGGACATGATAACAGGCGCGAGATCGAATTCGATTTATGCCGAAAAACGCTTGACTATCGCGAATACTGCATGGATATCGACATGTGTGGGTTGTGTCAGGGGAGAGATGCGGGGCTGTTCTATTATCACTACAGAATCGAGGACGGCGGCGGTACACATTACTTCGGCGGTGAGGCGGCAACGGAGCTTGCGCCTACATCCCTCTGCGGCGAGCGTCAGCTTCTCGTTTACCGCGACGGCTTTGACACACCGCACAGTTTTCGAGGCGGGATAATGTATCACATTTTTGTAGACCGCTTCGCAAAGTCCGGTAAATGTCCCACAAAAGAGGGCGCGAGGATTCACGTTAACTGGAGCGGCGACATACCCGAGTACTACGGGAATTACACCGGCGGCATAGCCAACCGCGACTTCTTTGGCGGTGATCTGTACGGAATCCGGGACAAGCTTGACTACATCGCATCGCTCGGCGTGACGTGCATCTACCTGTCGCCTGTGTTCGAGTCACCGTCGAATCACAAGTACGACACCGCTGATTACATGCATGTTGACGAGTGCTTCGGAGGTGATACGGCACTTGCGGAGCTGATTGCGGCATGTGACGAAAGAAACATCGCGGTGATTCTTGACGGAGTGTTCAATCATACGGGTGACGACAGCATTTATTTTAATAAATACGGCAGATACGGCGATGGCGGCGCGTATAACGACGACGCGTCGCCGTATCTCAAATGGTATAAATTAGACAAACGTCGCGATAAGTACGAATGTTGGTGGGGCATACCGACATTGCCGCGCGTCAGGTGTGATAATAAGAGTTACCGCGAGTTTCTGTTCGGTGGAGGAGGAATTTTCGACAAATGGCAAAATATCGGTATCAGCGGCTGGCGGCTTGATGTCGCGGATGAGCTGAGCGACGACTTCCTTAAACAGCTTCGCGATAAAGCAAAAATTACAAATGCCGAAAATATAATTTACGGTGAGGTCTGGGAAGATGCGTCGAATAAAATTTCTTACGGAAACAGGCGGGGGTATCTT
>CAZMRH010000249.1:950-1885 GCA_964568705.1 uncultured Lachnospiraceae bacterium | reverse complement strand
TCTTGTTTCTTGAGCCACATGCAGCAAGCATGGTGCATACAAGAATGAATGCAAGTGAAAGTGTGAGAATCTTCTTCATTTCAGTTCCTCCGATAAAGTTTTATTATTAAAATAAACGGTCAAAGCCAAGTGCTTCGACCGTTTCCGTTAAAAACATAGAAATAGAATGTAGCACTCCGCAAAAAGCTGCGACAGTAATAAAGATATTCTCCTTATTCCCAACCGTACCGCGCTCAGTCGCTGTCTGGTTTCGGCAAAAGCACCTTTCACGCATACCCGTCGGCAAATGAGTGCCGGTTATGCTCTACTGATTGCTTTTGCGCCTCTAACATTGCTTGATTTTGACTATTTAATTTTAACCCTGTTGGCATTCTGTTTCAAAGCCTACCGTTAAACTTACATGACATTATACACGCCAGGTTTCACAAATACAATAGATGTGCGTTATAAAATGACGAATTTACTGATTGTTCACATATGACGCGGGTGTAATTCTTCATTACTTATATGTGAAGCAGGGAACCGTTTCGTATGTTTATCTCGAAAAGTCACTATGCGCTCATGCTAATCATAATAATTAACTAAATATTTACATTTAAAATTACTGTAAATTATTGCCATAAAAATAATTAATTATCACGATTTTCCAGCCTTTTTTCAAAAATCTGTTGACTTTGCACACAAGAAGTGATATTATTATAAACTGCTGTAGAATTGCTTTAGAGCGATATATTTATATTAATTGTATGGTTTTCGGACGACGGCTGCGGCGCTCTCATTCACCGCCTGCACTGCGGTCAGTCCGTATCTCATCGTTAAAGAATGGAGTGATAACTGAATGGTCAAGCCCCAGGAAATGGTCAAGCCTCAGACCCTCGGTAAACACACGAGAATGAGCTTCTCGAAAATTGACGAGGTGCTTGAACTCCCCAACC
>CAZMRH010000249.1:0-940 GCA_964568705.1 uncultured Lachnospiraceae bacterium | reverse complement strand
GATCCGAGAGGTTATGGAGATGCCCAACCTCATCGAGATCCAGAAGGATTCCTACAAATGGTTCCTTGAAAAAGGCCTCATGGAAGTCCTTCAGGACGTTTCCCCTATCGTGGATTACTCCGGTAATCTCTTTATTGATTTCGTGTCGTACACCCTTGATCAGACACCGAAATATCCGATTGAGGAGTGCAAGGACCGCGACGCTAATTATGCCGCCCCCCTCAAGGTGGATGTCCGTCTCTCGAACAAGCTGACAGGTGAAGTCAAGCAGTCCGAGATATTCATGGGCGATTTCCCGCTCATGACCCACAACGGTACGTTTGTCATCAACGGTGCTGAGCGTGTCATTGTATCGCAGATCGTACGTTCCCCCGGAATGTACTACGAATCGGCGATCGACAAGACCGGTAAGCACACCTATGCCGCGACCGTCATCCCTTATCGCGGTGCATGGCTTGAATATGAAACTGATGCAAACGACGTGTTCTATGTCCATATCGACAAAAACAGAAAGCTCCCAATCACTGTGCTCATCCGCGCACTCGACGTTCAGTCGCCCGAGGAAATACGTGAGATGTTCGGCGATGAAGTGAAGCTGACCGCAACGCTTGAAAAAGACGAGTGCGAGACACTTGCGGTCGAGAACAAATCATCGCTCCGTGACGAAGCTCTCAAGGAAATTTACAAGAAGCTGCGCCCGGGTGAACCCGCGATAGTCGAGTCCGCCGAGATCCTCATGAACAACCTGTTCTTCGATCCCAAGCGTTACGACCTCGCTCCCGTCGGACGCTTCAAGTTCGACAAGAAGCTCTCGCTTGCCCCTCGTATCAGGGGACATGTTCTCGCGCGTCCGGCGGTTAGTCCTGTGACCGGCGAAATCATATTCGAGGAGGGTCATCTTCTCAACGCCAACGATACAGCCGAGATCGAGAAGAACTGC
>CAZMRH010000248.1:0-1889 GCA_964568705.1 uncultured Lachnospiraceae bacterium | reverse complement strand
AGCCTGCATACGCTTTTGAAAAGTACCGAGAAGAAAATTTTGCAAATAATACCAAAATAATATAAACGGGCCAAGTGCGCTTCATTGAAAAAACCTCATTCCGAAGAATGAGGTTTTTTGGAGCTGCTACCCAGATTCGAACTGGGGACCTCGTCATTACCAATGACGTGCTCTGCCAACTGAGCCATAGCAGCACCCACAAACCGAATTATAACAAAACGAGTCGCGCTTGTCAATACATTTCCCGAAATTTTTCGTGCGCCTCGGCAAATCCGCAGTGACATGCCGTAATGCGGAGCACTGTTTTACCTGCCATATATCATCTTGCACGATTTTTTGAAAATAGGTATTGAATTATTGTTCAATCTTTGGTATAATGATACATATTTATTTAGGTGAAGGCCTGATTTTTACCTGATTAACCTATACTTTTACTCAACAAGGAGACTCTCATGAAACTTTTTGTCAGACTGACCTCCCTTGCACTTGCAGTGATCATGTTGCTTGCACTTGCATCCTGCGGCGCTAAGAATGTCCGCTTTGCAACGGGCGGAGCCACTGGCACGTACTACGCTTACGGTACCGCGATCACGCAGGTTATCGCCGACAAAGCGGGCGTGAAGTTCACGGTAAGCTCGACGGGTGCTTCCAAGGAGAACATCCAGCTCATCACTAACGGCGAAGCTGATCTCGCGACTGTCCAGAACGATGTTATGTCTTACGCTTACAAGGGCACAGACCTGTTTGCGGACACCGGCAAGCTCGACGCCTTCTATGCTCTCGGCGCACTCTACAATGAGTCCTGCCAGATCATTGTAAACGAAAACTCCGGCATCCAGACCGTAGCCGACCTCAAGGGCAAGAAGGTCTCCGTTGGTGCTGCGGGTAGCGGTGTTGAGTTCAATGCAAAGCAGATACTTGAAGTATACGACATCACCTTTTCAGATATTGACAAACAGAATCTTGATTTCGCAAGCTCTGCGGACGCTCTGAAGGACGCAAAGATCGACGCATTCTTCTGCACCGCCGGCGCACCGACTTCCGCGATTACAAATCTTGCGACCACGAATTCACTTAAGCTCCTTGAGATCGACGACGAGCACGCGGATAAGCTTATCGCAAGCTATCCCTTCTATACAAAGCAGAGCGTACCCGCAGGCACATACTCATTCCTCACAAATGACGTACAGATTGTGACTGTCAAGGCGACGCTCATCGTAAGCAAGAATCTTGACGACGATACGGTTTACAACATAACAAAGGCGCTTTTTGACTGCAAGGAAGATATCACCGCCGCTCATAAGAACGGTCAGTTCCTTGATCCGGCATACGCGGTCAGCGGCATTGACATTCCCTTCCATCCCGGCGCAGAGAAATATTTCAAGGAAGTCGGCGCTCTGAAGTAAGCGCATCCGATTTGCATAAGTTATCATTTAAGACAGCCTTAATAACAGCTGCAATAATGATCTTCATCGTTGCAGCTGTTTTTTCGGGCATATACATGACGCAGGAGAGAGGGCAGTACCTGGTGCTCACGAATGAGGACACCGGGTGGCTCATCGAAAAGTGGGAGGTGTGCGACGGCTTCCGCTTCTCCGTGGAGTATACGCACTCGGTCAACAAGACTCCCGTACGCGACAACTATATAATAAAGGATGGCATCATCCGAGCGGAGTCCACCGTGTACTCGAGCTTCGGCGCGGGAGTGCAGACCTTTATCGAGGACGGTCAGACGCTCACCTATGACGACGACGGAAATATGGTTGTCTCGGGCTTTGACTTCACTTACGATAAACTTGACTACATCATCGGCAGTATCGCCGGTCACACACTGTATATAAACGGAGATACAATCAATCTTCACGAGCTCTGCGGCAACAATACCGCAG
>CAZMRH010000247.1:0-1891 GCA_964568705.1 uncultured Lachnospiraceae bacterium | reverse complement strand
GATTTTTGAATTATATGATAGTAACAAAAATAAAGAATCGGGCGAAGTGGATTTCACAGAACCGCCCGAAACCACCTAGGGCGAATCACCACCGCAGGACACTGAGCCGAGCGAAGTCCGCAAGCACCTTATCACATTCCGAGTGAACGACATGGAGCTTGAAGCGATCAACCGCAGATATGCGGAAACATCGTTCAGAAGCAGGGGCGATTTTTGCAGGTACTCAGCCCTTACAGTGATGAATGTTGAGGAAGATACCGAGGACATCAAACAGATTGCGAGGTACATCTCATCTATCTCCAATTCGTTCAATCAGGTAGCCCACCGTGTCAACAAAGGCGGCAAACTTTACGATGAAGATATTGCCGAAATGAAAGCGAGGTTAGAGGAAGTTTGGCAGTTACTCGTATCCATACGATCCACACGGGAACATACGGTGCAATTGCTTATATCTGCAACCCAGACAAAACCGCAGACGGCAAATATGTTGTTAGCAACTTGTGCGTATCTACTCCATGTGGAGCATCAGAACAGTTTAGAAACATCAGGCAGTCAGTCGGCACAGGGCGAAGTCGAAGCGAGTGCCAGCACATAATACAATCATTCGCTCCCGGTGAAGTCACTCCCGAACGTGCTTTGCTTATCGGGCAAGAATTATGCAAGGCACTTTTCAATGACGAGTATCAGTATGTTTTAGCTGTCCATGTAGACCATGAGCATATCCATAATCACATCATCGTGAACAATGTAAATTTCTACACGGGCAAGACCTTTGAGACTGAGCATAATCAGGGTAAAATACCCGACCGAGCGTGGAGCAAACTCCGCACGATTTCGGACGAACTTTGCAGAAAACATGGGCTTTCTATCATCGAAAATCCTCATCTCTCAAAGGGCAAGAGCCATTGGGAGTGGGAGCTTGACAAGCAGAATTTGTCATGGAAAGAACAGCTTAAAAGAGCCATTGACGAGGTTATCAAGGTCAGCGAGGACTTTGAGGATTTCCTTGCAAAATGTGCCGATTTCGGCATATTGGTTGACTACAATCCCGACCACAAGATCGACCTGAAATTTATGCTTGCGGAGCAAAAGGAACGCAATCCGAGGGCGAAAATGACGAGGGCAAAAACGCTGGGCTACTTCTACGAGAGCCAGCAGATCAGAAGGCGTATCGAGAGCTACAAATACCAAATGTCGCACCGCCCGACAGCGAGAATTATCCGCACCACAGCCGAGAAATTTCAGCAGTCTCAGGGCTTGACGAATTGGGCAGACCGTGAGAATATGAAGGCGGCGAGCAAGGCTCTGAACGAAATGACCGCAAGCAACTCCACCCTTGAAGAATTGGAGAGTGCAGCTCACAGGGCTTTTGCAGAATTTATGGTGATGTCAACTCCGCAGATGGAATTGAGCGACCGTATCCACAAAATCGAGGAGCAAATTCCGGCTATCAAGGAATATCGCAAGTATAAGTTCTATTACAAGAACTATTCTTCTTTGGAGGGAAAGGCTAAAAAGAAATATGGGGAAAACTGCCGTTACGAACTCGACCAGTATCATGAGTGCCGTAAAAAGCTGAAAGAAATGTTTCCCGACGGTATCATTCCCAAAATCAAAGACTTGCAGGACGAGCTGAAGAAAGCCCGTGAGGATTATGCCAAGATGAGTGCGGAGCGTAAAGCCCTGAAGAAAGAAGCGGACAGGCTTTCAAGGCTTGCACAGCAGAAGCGTGATAGTCAGAGAACGCTTGCCCGATATATGCAGAACGAACAGGCTGCCAAGAGAAAGAAAAGTCAGCTTGAATAAAGAGAGGAAGATTTTATGAGTAGAATAGGTTATATCCGTGTTTCTACGGAACATCAGGAGACAGCCCGTCAGCAGGAGATCATTT
>CAZMRH010000246.1:0-1895 GCA_964568705.1 uncultured Lachnospiraceae bacterium | reverse complement strand
AGATGGGTGGTCGTCGAGCAGGATGAGCCTTCAGGCGGCAAGACTACGCTTGAATCGGCTAAGGAGAGCCGCGAGAACCTGAGAAAACTGGGCTGGTAATCCTCCCGAAGCTGATTTAACTTTGAAAGGTGAAATATGAAACGGCTGATCGCACTGTTCCTCGTGATACTGTTGACTGCGTCTGCCGCGTCGTGTTCGCTTCGCAGAATCGGCGGAGATGAGGCGGCAGGCGGCATCCCCGATACACCCGAGGTGACCGATATCGCCACTGACACGCCGACCGAGCCCGTGCCGGCCGATACCGCCGCCGAGACTAAGGCTGACGTTATTACAAAGCTGTCGTTCGTCGGCGCGGGTGACAACATCGTCTATTTCGGCAACGTGCGTGATGCGGCAAGTCTTGCGGTATCGGGCGGGAGAAAGTACAACTTCAAGCCGACATACGGTAACGTCGCAAACATCATCGCGGACGCGGATATCGCGTTCATCAATCAGGAGACGCTGATGTGCGGCGACGGGTACGACTTCACATATTACCCGATGTTTAATGGGCCGCAGGACATGGGAAATGACCTTGAGGAGCTGGGCTTTGACGTGGTAAATATCGCAACAAACCATATGCTCGATAAGGGTGCGGCGGGGCTCGGTGCGACGATATCCTTCTGGAAGTCGATGAAGCCGCTGATGATCGGCGGATATGAGAATGAGGACGACTTTAACAACATCAGAATATACGAAAAATCAGGCGTAAGGATTGCTTTCCTCGCATTTACCTTTTCGACCAACGGCATAACCAAGGCATCCTCCTCCGATATCGTGATACCGTATCTTGACGAAGCGCGCATCACCGCGCAGGTGACAGCGGCGAAAGAAGTGTCGGATTTCGTCATCGTTTCGGCTCACTGGGGACAGGAGAACGTGTTCACGCCCAACGACGAGCAGAAAACATACGCGAAGTTAATGGCGGATCTCGGCATTGACGCGGTGATCGGCCATCATCCGCATGTAATACAGCCGATCGAGTGGATCGACGGCAAGGACGGCAACCATATGCTGTGCGTGTATTCGCTCGGAAACTTCATGGCGGAGATGGCGTTCGACTATAACCTCGTCGGCGGCTTTGTGACGTTTGATATCACTAAGAAGAACGACGATCACGCAACCCTTGACAATGTGCGCTTCGTGCCGACGGTGTTCCACTATCCGTCGAATTTCTATAACAATAAAATTTATCTCATGGAGAACTATACCGACGCGCTCGCCTCATCACACGGCATCTCATTTTACGGAAACCGTACGACGCTGGCAAGACTGAAAAAATACGTCACCGATACGATATCACCGGACTATCTCCCGGACTTTATAAAGTGACTGTCTGCCGGCAACGGCAAAAGGAACATCAGTTATTATGAAAAACAAGATCAGTATAATAATTCCTTCTTATAACCCGTCAGACCGCCTGCTAACGGTGGTTGACGGGCTTTGCCACGCGGGATTTGACGACATTATCATCGTAAACGACGGAAGCCGTGCTGACTGCAAGCCGGTGTTTGACAAGGTGCGGGCAAATCCGGTGTGCACGGTGCTGACACATGAAACAAACCGCGGCAAGGGCGCGGGACTGAAAACTGCGTTTGCGTACTTTCTCGAAAACCGTGCCGGTTATGACGGTGTGCTGTGCGCCGACGACGACGGTCAGCATACGGTCGGGGACATAGTGAACATCGCTGAGGCGTTCAACCGCGATAATCCGAAGCTAATCCTCGGCGTGCGTGACTTTACCAAGGATAATGTACCTCCGAAAAGCCGGTTCGGGAATCGCATCACATCGACTGTTTTCCGAATCTTTTTCGGGCTGCATATCACCGACACACAGACGGGACTGAGACTTATAT
>CAZMRH010000245.1:0-1920 GCA_964568705.1 uncultured Lachnospiraceae bacterium | reverse complement strand
GCAAAGAAAATTGCACTCGCCGTGCAATTTTATCTTTGCATACAAAGTCGGCTTCGGTGACCTGTCGCGCACGTCGGTTGGCTATCGCACTCTACGTAAGTGTCACATACGTCTGTCGGTGAATGAACGTCATACTCCTGACGCTTTTACTGTACTATGTTTGTATTTAACCCGTGCGGAAAGTTTTTCGCCAGGCCTTTTTTCAAAAAGGCCGCGTTCCCCAGTTTTTCGCCAGGCCTTTTTTCAAAAAGGCCGCGTATCCCGGTTTTTCGCCAGGCCTTTTTTCAAAAAGGCCGCGTATTCCCCCTCGTTACCCCCTCGCACGGGGAAGTGTGCAAAGGAATCGTTCGATTGCCTCATAGCCGAGGCCGCTGCCCTTTACAAGGCTCTCCGCGCGGCGGCATCTCTCCGCCGCACCTGCAAGTCTCGACGGTGTTATCCCCGCGACCGCACGCATATAAAGCCCCGCCTTATATTCATGCAGTCCGAGCGACTTGGCGATATCGCGCTTGTCGCGTCCGCCCGACATATACACCGCCGTATACAGCATCTCACGTACCACGCGCGAGACCGCCGCAATTATCATCACAGGCTCGTCGCGCCGCTGCTTCATCTCGAGAAACGCCCTGAGCGCCGCTGCTCTGTCACCCGCGAGCACCGCGTTCGACAGTCTGAACGAGTCCTCATCCTCCGCCTCGCTGCACACGAGCATCACCGTATCGCGGTCAAGCTCGGTCATACCGTGCGCCTTCGCGTACATGGTCAGCTTCTCGCACTCGCCCGACAGCCTGAACATATCGCTCCCGCACCGTTCAAGCATCGCATCGCACACGTCGGGCGGCGCGAACAGCGAATCGGCGGCAAAGTGACCCGCAAGCCACTTGCGCAGCTTCGCCGCGGGCTGTACCGCGAATTCCGCAGGCTTCAGATATGCGGTGAGCTTTTTGAATATCGCCGACGGCTTCTTCGGCGGATAACCCGCATTGAAGTCGTCCGGCGTCGTCATCATTATAAGTACCGTGTACGTATAATCGCCGAGACGCGCGAGAAACGCGACGAGCGAATCACGGTCGCGCTCACGCATCGCCGCGAAGCACGGGTAATACGTCACGACCTTCCTGTCCGCCATCACCGGCATCGACGTGACCGCATCCTCAAGAGCGCCGAGGTCGAACTTCGTCGACTTCACCTCGATGTTGTTGAACGCGTCAAGCGATATGTCTCGCCCCGCAAGAGCTGCCGACCGTATCGCCGCCGCATAGTGGGACTTCATGTATTCCTCGCCGCCGTACAGGAGATATCCTCCCGAAACGCCGCGTTTTATCTCGGCTTTCAATTCAGTATCGGTCATAACTGCCTCCTTTGTGGGATGGGGGTACGCGGCCTTTTTGAAAAAAGGTCTGGCGAAAAACTGGGGTACGCGGCCTTTTTAAAAAAAGGCCTGGCGAAAAACTTTCAAAAGGGATTATGCAAGATAAAATTTTGCCGAAAGCGTCAGGATTATGACGCTCATTCATCCACAGACGAATGTGAAGCATACTTCGAATGCGAAGCCCGCAGACGAACGCGTACCGCAAACCGAAACCGACTTTGTATGCAAAGATAAAATTGCACGGCGAGTGCAATTTTCTTTGCAGGTGAGCCTTCGCTTTCGGCTTCCGCAGAAGGGGGCTTCGGGGGAATCCTTCCCCCTGAACGGCTGCCCGTTACTTTTCTCCGCAGAAAAGTAACAAGAAAAAACCCGTTATGGGTATCAGCATAGTCACGCTTTAAGCAAAACAGGTTGGTGTCCGAACGATATCGCCTGACCGTCGCATAGCTGACAGCATCATAGGTTACAGCGATACTGCAATCGTGTGTCGCATATTCACAATTTGGAGTGGTGTCAGCTTACACCCGGTACGGGTTTTTCTTTCGCAC
>CAZMRH010000244.1:0-1925 GCA_964568705.1 uncultured Lachnospiraceae bacterium | reverse complement strand
TACCCATAACGGGTTTTTTCTTGTTACTTTTCTGCGGAGAAAAGTAACGGGCAGCTGTCCGGGGAAAAGGATTCCCCTAAGCTCCCTCCTGCGGAAGCTGAAATCGAAGATTTACCCGCTCAGTCAAAAGCACGCTATCCGCGTGTTTTGACTTCGATGCGGGAGTCTGTCTCGGTGACCTGTCACGCATGTCTGCGGGCTTCGCATTCTGTGTGAGCGTCGCATTAGTACGGCTTAACCTGACGGTTTACACTATTTTCGTTCTACCAACCCTTATCGGGAGCGCGAGGGACAGGTCCCTCGCATCGCATCCCCGCGTGACGGAGTCACGCATTTTCTCATGACGGGCATCCGCCTGTTTTGAAAAATCCGCGTCACTCCCTCATCCCACCGTGATCCGACAGCGGACGGCGGGGCCGCCCATACCTACGGGCATCGTTTGTTTCTTGCCGCACATGCCGCTTGAGCACCAGACCATATCGTCCGACACCATATCGACCGTTTTCAGCATATCGAACGCCACGCCCGATATCGTTGTATCGCGCAGTGCGCGTCCGAGCTTGCCGTTCTTTATCTCGTAGCCCATCGTCACGCCGAACATAAACTCGCCCGTCGTGTCCGCCTGACCGTTGTTCGTATCCGTAAAATAATATCCGTCGTCGACTGATGCGATCATCTCGTCGAGCTTCGATTTACCCGGCAGTACCGCGGTATTGCGCATCCTTATCAGCGGCTCATCCGCGTAGCTGAACGCTCTCGCGTTGCCGCACGGTTTCATCCCGTAATATGCCGCCGACTCACGGTCGTTCATGTAGCCGACGAGTATTCCTTCCTTGATAAGCGGCGCATCGCAGGCGATGATTCCCTCATCGTCAACGTATACCGGCAGCGGAGCGTCAATCCCGAATGTCGTATTTGCGAAGTCGGTCATGCTCACAAGCTCACTTGCGACGCGCTTACCCAGACAATGGGACGCGACCGAGCCCGCCTGAACGAGATCCGCTTCGACCGTATGCCCGACTGCCTCATGCGCGAGCATTCCCGCAAGCGCACCGCCGAGTATGCACGTTTTCACGCCGGACTGCGGTTGAATTCCACAGCGCTTCTTCATCACCTTTTCATACAGCCGCTCCGCGTCTTCGCAGAGCTGAGACGGATCAGGGAAATTTTTATCAAAGCCGCCGAAGCCCCCTAATACGTCGAACAGCGACACGGGTGCGCCGTCGTCAGCTTCGGCAACCATCACAAGGTAGATGTAGCTGCGCTTTATCATCGTGTGGGCGTCGCATGCGTCGGATGTGCAGATCAGCTTTTCCATCGAGTCCGCCGTTGCGACCACCGTGCGTGCGGCAAGTGAGGGGTATTTTTTTTGAATATACGCGTCAAGCTCGCGCACATAGTCGAGGTAGATCGACTGCGATGTGTCCGAATCATCGACGGTGCGGAAGTCTGCGCCGACCGACGCATCGGCGCGCATCCTCGGTGACGCCATGCTGCGTTCGGTGAGAAATTTACTGTTTGCTTCAGCCGCCATGAGTACTTCACGTGCCGCCGCTTCACTTACGCGCGAGTCTGACGCGAAGCCGAACATGCCGCCGCGGCATACTCTGGCACATACGCCCGACGTATCGGAGCGCGCATTGCCCGCAAGTGAGCCGGACTGCATGACGACGCGGCGCGAGCGGTTCTCCTGCGTACGGAGCACCGTATCCGCGCCTGTCGGGAAGTCGGATTTCGCGAAGGTTACTATATCTTTCAGCATTAGTTTGCTCCTTTAGTGAACGGTCTCACCGTTCCGTCGATAATTTGCCGATGTCGCTCGGACACCAACCCGCTTTGCTTAAAGCGATACTATGTGTATAACCATAAAGGGTTTTTTCTTGTTACTTTTCTGCGGAGAAAAGTAACGGGCAGCCGTTCAGGGG
>CAZMRH010000243.1:0-1982 GCA_964568705.1 uncultured Lachnospiraceae bacterium | reverse complement strand
CATTAAATGAATATATGGCATGACATCGCCCCCGACCGTATCACCCCTGAAAAGTTCTCGGCGGTGATTGAAATATCGAAGGGCAGCAAGAACAAGTATGAACTTGACAAGCAGACGGGCATCATGCGCCTTGACCGCATATTGTACACCTCGACGCATTATCCCGCGAATTACGGCTTTATTCCGCTGACATATGCCGATGACCTTGATCCGCTTGACGTACTTGTAATCTGCTCGGAAGCGATACTGCCGATGACGCTTGTCGATGTTTACCCGATCGGCGTCATCAAGATGATCGACATCGGCAAGCTTGACGAAAAGATAATCGCAATTCCGTTTTCCGATCCGAACTACAACAATTACAAATCGGTTTATGAGCTGCCGGCGCACGTTTTCAACGAGATGTGTCACTTTTTTACGGTATACAAGCAGCTTGAGGAGAAGGAGACCGCAATCGACGATCTCGGCGACCGAGACGCGGCACTTAATATAATCGCAAGCGCGATAGAAAATTACAAGAAGCTATACGGCGATCCGGCACTTCGCTGACCGCTGTATCATCAAAGGACAGAAACATGTTTATTGACAAAATAGAAATATACGTCAAAGCCGGTAACGGCGGAAACGGCTGCGTCTCGTTCAGGCGTGAGAAATACGTCGCGCACGGCGGGCCGGACGGCGGTGACGGCGGAAACGGCGGAAACATCGTGTTCCGCATAGACGAGGGTTCGAACACACTGCTTGCATTCCGCTACAAGCGCAAGTTCGTAGCGGAGAACGGCAACGACGGCGCCGGTGCAAAGTTCCACGGCAAGAACGGTGCGGACACGGTCATTCTCGTTCCGCCGGGAACGGTTATAAAAGAAGCGGACGGCGGGCGCATCCTCAAGGATATGTCTGAGTGCGGTGACTACATTCTGTGTCACGGCGGACGCGGCGGATGGGGAAACAAGCACTTCGCCACACCGACA
Organism: uncultured Lachnospiraceae bacterium; assembly: GCA_964568705.1. Classification (GTDB taxonomy): domain Bacteria; phylum Bacillota; class Clostridia; order Oscillospirales; family CAG-272; genus CAZMRH01. Next base: position 1,011 of record CAZMRH010000243.1, on the reverse strand, counting down.
AGGCAGGTGCCGAGATTTGCGAAAAGCGGTATTCCAGGTGAGGAGAAAACCATCGTGCTGGAGCTAAAGATGCTCGCGGACGTGGGACTTGTCGGACTTCCGTCAGCCGGAAAATCGTCACTGCTCGCATCGGTATCACAGGCGAGGCCGAAGATCGCGGAGTATCACTTCACCACACTTGAGCCGAATCTCGGCGTGGTGTCGCTCGGTGAGGAGCGCGGCTTCGTGATGGCGGACATCCCCGGACTTATCGAAGGTGCGGCGGAGGGAGCGGGACTCGGTCACGACTTTCTGCGTCACATCGAAAGATGCCGCCTGCTCGTTCAGGTGGTCGACATATCGGGTGTCGAGGGACGCGCGCCGCTTGACGACTTTGAGACGATATCGGAAGAACTTCTTGAATTCTCCCCTGAGGTCGCCGCTCGCCCGAGAATAATCGCGGCAAACAAGTGCGACCTTGTGGATGATACGGATACACCGGAGATAAAAGCACTGTGTAAGCGGGCAAAGGAACTTTCTTACCCCGTCGTGTTCATTTCGACAGCGACGCGTCAGAACATCCGGGAGCTGCTTGACAAGATTGACGAAATACTTACTTCCCTCCCGCCGCTGACGATATATGAGCCGGAGGTAGTCCCAGAAGTGTTCGACGAAAATGACGCGTCCGCGGACAGTGTTGTAATTCACCGTGCCGATGACGGTGCGTGGGTCGCTGAGGGACGCTGGCTTGATCTGCTCGTCGGCAGGATCAACTTCGATGACCGCGAGTCGGTCATGTACTTCGAGCGTATGCTCCAGCGCGGCGGCGTGATCGACAAGCTCCGCCAGTCCGGCTGTAAGGAAGGCTCGACCGTCCGCCTCTGCGGCATCGAATTCGACTTCGTAGACTGAGAGCACGTATTTTTTACATGACGGGCGAATTCCCGTCATGCAAAAATGCGAGACACAGTCTCGCAGGGGATACGCGGCCTTTTTGAAAAAAGGCCTGGCGAAAAACTTTCAAAAGGGGTT
>CAZMRH010000242.1:0-2068 GCA_964568705.1 uncultured Lachnospiraceae bacterium | reverse complement strand
TGGTTACTTTTCTCCGCAGAAAAGTAACAAGAAAAAACCCGTCATGGGTATCGGCGAGGTAACGATACAAGTAAAACAGGTTGGTGTCCGAGCGATTTTCGTCAGACATCCGGCGGTAAGAGCAGAGCCCTTGCCCTATGAGACTGTTGAAAAGTAACAAAGAAATATACGTTATGGGTATTCGCAAAGTAACGCTTTACGCAAAGCGGGTGAAGTATACGGGTGTCGGCGGACGGGATACACCCTGACACCAGTACCTTAAGGAGCATCACATGAATGAAGTAAAGAACGGCGTTATAATAAAAATATCGGGACCTGTGCTGGACGTGCGGTGGGACGCGGGCGATGAGCCGCCGGTGCATACGCTGGTGTACACCGCCGACGAAAAGTACCACATGGAGGTTGAACTGCAGCTGTCCGTCGGGATAGTGCGGTGCGTCGCACTTGAGGCAACCGAAGGCCTGTCGTGCGGCACGCATGTGATAACGCGCGGCGAGGGTATCTCCGTACCTGTCGGCGAGGGTGTTATCGGACGCGTCGTTGACGTACTCGGCAGACCGATCGACGGCAAGGGTGAGATAAAAGCGGACAAATATATGCCCGTTCACCGTACCGCGCCCACACTTGCCGAGCAGAAGCCCGCGACGGAGCTGCTTGAGACGGGCATCAAGGTAATCGATTTGCTCGTGCCCTACGCGAAGGGTGCGAAGATCGGACTTTTCGGCGGTGCAGGAGTCGGCAAGACCGTACTTATCATGGAGCTTATCCACAACGTCGCGGTAAATCACGGCGGCTATTCGGTATTCACGGGCGTCGGCGAGCGAAGCCGTGAGGGCAACGAGCTTATGCACGACATGCAGGAGAGCGGCGTTATAAACAAGTCTATACTCGCGTTCGGGCAGATGAATGAGCCGTCGGGCAGCCGTATGCGCGTCGCGCTGTCGGGACTGACGATGGCTGAGTATCTGCGCGACGAGAAGCATCAGGATGTACTGCTCTTTATCGACAACATCTACCGCTATGTTCAGGCGGGCAATGAGGTATCCGCACTTCTCGGACGAATGCCGAGCGCGGTCGGATATCAGCCGACGCTGGCGGGAGAGCTGGGGGACCTCGAGGAAAGAATCGCATCGACCGAGAACGGCTCGATCACTTCGGTGCAGGCGGTCTACGTCCCCGCGGATGACCTGACAGACCCCGCGCCCGCGACGATATTCACGCATCTTGACGCGACGACGGTGCTCTCGCGTGAGATCGCGGAGCAGGGTATCTATCCCGCGGTCGATCCGCTTGATTCGGCGAGCCGCATACTTGAGGTTGAATACGTCGGCGAAACGCACTACAGGGTAGCGCACGCAGTTCAGGAAACGCTGCAGCGCTATCACGACTTGCAGGACATCATCGCGATACTCGGCATGGATGAACTGTCGGCTGAGGATAGGACAGCAGTCTACCGTGCGCGCAAGCTTCAAAACTTCATGTCGCAGCCGCTGAACGTGGCAAAGGCGTTCACGGGCGCGGAGGGTAGATTCGTTCCCATTGACGCGACAGTCGAAAGCTTCCGTCAGATAGTCGACGGCGAGGCGGATGACCTCCCCGAAAACGCCTTCTTTATGGTCGGCGATATCGACGAGGCCCGCGCGAAAGCAAAGGAGAACGTATGAATTTTTTATTCTGTCGGGCAGAGCCCGATGGAATAAAAATGCGTGACTCCGTCACGCGGGGGAAACGCGAGGGAAACGCGGCCTTTTTGAAAAAAGGCCTGGCGAAAAACTTTCCGCACGGGTTAATTACAAACAAAGTACAGCAAAAGCATCAGGATTATGGCGTTCATTCACCGACAGACGAAGGGGACGCGGCCTTTTTGAAAAAAGGCTTGGCGAAAAACTTTCCGCACGGGTTAATTACAAACAAAGTACAGTAATAGCGTCAGGATTATGACGTTCATTCACCGACAGACGAATGTGAAGCATACTCCGAATGCGGTAGCCCGCAGACAAAAGCGTAAAGCAGACCGAAACCGACTTTGTATGCAAAGATAAAATTGCACGGCGAGTGCAATTTTCTT
>CAZMRH010000241.1:0-2108 GCA_964568705.1 uncultured Lachnospiraceae bacterium | reverse complement strand
GGCGGCGAGGCTGCGTTCATCGACGCGGAGCACGCGCTCGACCCCGTATATGCGAAGGCGCTCGGCGTTAATATCGACGACCTTCTCGTCTCACAGCCCGACAGCGGTGAGACGGCGCTGGAGATCACCGAGCAACTCGTCCGCAGCGGTGCCATCGACATCGTAGTCATAGACTCGGTAGCCGCGCTCGTTCCCCAGCAGGAGATCGAGGGCGACATGGGCGCATCGCACGTCGGACTTCAGGCGAGACTTATGTCGCAGGCACTCCGCAAGCTCTCCGGTACAGTATCAAAGACGAACTGCATCGTCATATTCATAAATCAGCTCCGCGAGAAGGTCGGCATCGTGTACGGCAATCCCGAGGTGACACCCGGCGGTAAGGCGCTGAAGTTCTACGCCTCCGTCCGTCTTGACGTGCGCAGAAGCGAGAGCATCAAGAACGGCAGCGAGGTCATCGGCAACCGCGTCAAGTGCAAGGTAGTCAAGAACAAGGTGGCTCCCCCGTTCAAGCTTGCCGAATTCGACATTCTCTACGGTCACGGCATATCGAAGGCGGGCGAGATAGTCGATATGGGCGTAACTCTCGACGTACTTGAAAAGAGCGGCTCATGGTTCGCATATAACGGCGAGCGTCTCGGTCAGGGACGCGACAACGCGAGAAAGACGATAGAGGACAATCCCGCGCTGATGGCTGAGCTTGAAGCAAAAATCAAGGAAAAACTTGCATCGGGTGATAACAAGGACGACAGCGATTTCCACGATATCGACGGCGGCGGTGACGATATCGACGTACGTATGCTCGATCTGGACATCGAGTAAGCCCGGATGATCTGCAAGACCGTCACGTACGGAAATTACAGAAATATCGAAAGCGAGACGCTGACGTTTTCCGACGGCATCAACGTGCTGTGGGGCAGAAACGGTCAGGGCAAGTCGAACATGCTCGAGGGGATATATATGTTCGCCCGAGGCCGGTCATTTCGCGGTGCGAAGGAGGCGGAGCTTATCCGCTTCGACACCGACTGCGCCGCGCTCGACATGATATGCCGCCGCGATAAGTCGGAATACGACACAGCCCTCGGAATCACGATACCGAAATCCGGACGCAAGCGTGTCACCAAGAACGGTGCCGCGCTTTCTTCCGTTTCCGAGCTGATCGGAAGCTATCGCGCGGTGCTGTTCTGCCCGGCGCATCTGTCGATGATAACAGGCGCCCCCGCGATGCGGCGCTCCTTTATGGACATCGCCGCCGCGCAGCTCTCGCCGCTCTATGTCAAGGAGCTTGCGAAATACAACCGCGCGCTCGCGCAGCGTAATGCGGCGCTCAAGTCGGCGGCGGCGGGAATGACGGTCGACCGCACTTTATGGGAGACATACGCCGCGCTGCTTGCAGAGTCGGGAGCCGAGATATCGGCGGTGCGCGGCGAGTATATCGCGAAGCTCGCGCCGTCGGCGGCTGAGGTGCTGTCTGATATGACGGACGGCGCGGAGCGGCTCGGCGTGCGTTACGTCACACAGGCGGGCGCCCGCAGTGCTCAATCCGACGGTACGGACGCGGAGGAGATGGGCGATGCGACTGACAGGGCATCGGCGGTAGCAAGACTGACGGCGCTTCTGACCGACAACATCGACCGCGAGATACGCTACGGCACGACGCTGTACGGCATCCACAAGGACGATCTTGTGCTCAGGCTCAATGGGCGCGACGCAAAAACCTACGCGTCGCAGGGACAGCAGCGGAGCATCGTCATCGCACTCAAGCTCGCGGAGGGCGATGTATCACGGCGCGACGGCGGTGAGAACCCGGTATACCTGCTCGACGACGTGCTTTCGGAGCTTGACGGCGAGCGTCACGAATTCGTCCTCGAAAGTCTTGTCGGACGGCAGATCATCGTCACCTCATGCGAAGCGTCGACGTTCGCGGAATCGGTAAACCTGATCCCGATCGAAGCGGGACGCGTCAGGCGGCAGACAACTCAATCACAATAAAAAGCCATACGCCGGAAATCATCCGAACGCATGGCTTTTTTGATCCCGGATACTGCGGCATGCAGGTCAGGCTTCGCCCGACACCTACCCGCTTTTCTGAGAAAAGCGGGGGAAAAGCA
>CAZMRH010000240.1:0-2114 GCA_964568705.1 uncultured Lachnospiraceae bacterium | reverse complement strand
ATTGTCCCTCAACAATCATCTCCTCCACTTCTCCATCATTCGAACATCTCAAAACATGCAACGTTCTTAATGTAGTAGGATTATATTCCCTTAATAAAACATAAAGCACTGAATCCTTATACTGAAATTTTCGGGGGAGGTGAGCGATATGCGTCTGTACCGCAGTGATGACGGTGAAATATGTGTCGGCGTATCGGAGATCGCGGCGTTCGCTCATCCCGTACGCCGCCGTGACGAGCGGATGATATTTACAAGGTGCGCATCGCCGCTGTCACCGACCGAGTATGACTCTGATGTGTCGATCGACATCTACGAGGATATGCACTGCATCAGGATCACCGGCGTGTGTGACAGTGTACGTGCGCCGACTGATGACGGCGGCTTCTGCACGATAGAGAAAAAATGGCGCGTCCGCCGCCCGTCGGAGAAGGTGTTCACACAGTATCACCCGGAGCTGCTCGCCGAAGCGCTCATGACCGTGTGCATGCTCGTCAACGTGCGCGGATACGGCGGCGCGAAGGTAACGATAACGCTTGAAAATATGAGCGGCAGTGAGTCGGAATCATACGCCTGCGATATGGGCGCGGACATGCTCAACGAGGTTTGTCAGTCGTTTCTCAGACGCGCACTGCCGTTTGTCAGGGTGCAGCTCGAGCGCATGTGCGAGGGGCGCGGACTGCTGCGTCAGATGAAGTTTCCGTATGAGACGGTGCGCGAAGGACAGCGCGAATTTATGGAGCACGTGTTCGGCGTATCATGCAGCGGCGGCAGACTGCTTGCCTGTGCGCCGACCGGAATCGGCAAGACGATATCGACGCTGTACCCGGCGCTTAAGTCGATCGGTGCGGACAAATCCGACAAGATATTCTGCCTTACCGCGAAGGCGGTGACAGGTGAGGCGGCACTTGCGGCAGTTGCGGCGATACGCGGAAGTGTACCGACACTGCGCGCGGTGATGCTTACGGCCAAGGATAAGAGCTGCCCGAAGAAGGGCGTGAGGACTGTCCTCAACAAATGCGGCAGTACGTGCGAATACCTCGCCGATACACTCACCTCATCATATAAATCACGGCGCGACCGTGCGCTCATCGAACTGCTGAATGAAAAGTATATCTGCCGCCCAGCCGATATCGCGGCGGTTGCGGCAAAGTATGGCGTGTGTCCGCACGAGCTGTCGCTTGACCTGAGCGAATACTGCGAGGTTGTCGTCTGCGATTATAACCATGTTTACGACCGCCGCTTCCGCCTGCGCCGCTATTTCGTCGACTGCACCTGTGCCGAGCGGTTTGTACTGCTGGTCGACGAGGCGCACAACCTGCCTGACCGTGCGCGTGAGATGTACTCGGCGCATCTGTCTTACAGCGGAGCTGTGCGTGCGCTGGCATCATACTCTAAGGCGTTCCCGGACGATGTTGATATGAAAGAAGCGTTGAAGTCTCTTGTCGATCACCTCGGACATGCGCGCAGTCTGTCGCTTACCGAGGCAGTACCCGTAATAAACGGCGGCAAGGAGGTGCTGACAGGTTACTTTACCGACACGCGCCTGCCCGATGATATGATGGCGGTGATGAACGGCTTCATTCTGCGTGCGTATGACAGGCTCCGCACGATGTTTGCCGACACATCGCCGATGCTCCTTGAGCTTTACGAAAGCGTCAACGAATACGTCAGCGCGGCGGAGGTGTTCGATAAACATTTCGTCTACCTTGTGCAGTCGCTCGGCGAGAACACGTCGGTGCGCATCGTGTGTGTCGATCCGTCGGAGATGCTTGAGACGATGATGGCGGAGATAAAAAGTGCGGTGATGTTCTCGGCAACGCTTCTGCCACTGCCGTATTTTGCTGAACTGCTGGGATGCAAAGATGCTGATACGCTGGAGCTTGCGTCACCGTTTGACAAGAATAAATTCCGCATCGTCGCCTACGACGGTGTCAGCACGAAGTACACCGACCGCGGCGACACACTCAGTGAAATTGCGGAGGTGATTGCGGCGGTGGTGGAGGCAAAGTGCGGCAACTACATCGTGTACTTTCCGTCCTACGAATATATGAAAAATGTGCTTGAGGTGTCGCCGGATCTGGCGGTTGCGGCCAGTTTGAGGCATTACTCGCAGC
>CAZMRH010000239.1:0-2134 GCA_964568705.1 uncultured Lachnospiraceae bacterium | reverse complement strand
GAAATTTCCGAAAAAAGTTTGGTAATTTATACGCAGTCCGTTCAGCTTACCTTTCCCGAAAGCTTGAGCTTCAGCATCAGCAGGTCAAACGCGTTGACTTTTCCATCGCCGTTCACATCCGCCACAACAAGTCCCGCCGCCGGAAGTGTGACCTTTTTCACCATGTACATTTTGAACTGGAGTAAGTCTACCGAGTTGATGTTGCCGTCCGCGTTCACATCGCCGGGTTTATATATCACTTCAACATCGCCGTATACGTTATACAGGCTTACGTTATCGAACATGCACTGCACGTTCATGCGCCTGAACGAGGTGATCGCCGAGGTTGACGTGTAGTAGAAGTAACGCCACGACGTATTGAAGATAAGCTCACCGTCAAACCAGAATCGCGCGACGCAGGATGAGTTGTCATACTGGAACTTCCAGTGATGCCATGTGTCAAGCGTGAAGTTCATCTTTTTATTTGCAATGACAACATCCTCATCCGAGTAGTCGATTATCTTGAACATGCCGTCCTTAAAGAAGTATCCGCACTTGAAACTCAGCGCGTCCGAACCTCCGAACCAGTTGAATATTTCACTTTCGTAATTCTGCTCAAACAATTCCGTACCGGTGATGCACACATCCGTCTCAAACGTGAATGAAGTGGGATTCGAGTGACTCGAACCGAGTGCGAAATAATTCTGATAGTTCAGGTTGCCGTCCTCGGCTGATCCGCCGTAGTTAATTGCCCAGTTACCGTCGTCAAGCTGTATGCGGTCGCCCGTGTTCCCGCCGAACAGACTTGCGTCGTAAGCTGAGTCAAATGTGATCGTCTTGCCGTAATAATCGATCTTGCGGTCATCGGCCTGCGGTACGAGCGACTGCGTCGGGATGCCGCCTGTTATACCGCTTGTGCGCTGAGGCGTTACGGATTCGGCGGAAATCGTAACGGAATTCGAGCCGCCGCAGGTGAGAGGTGCCTCAGTCTGCTGTGCACCGCAAATTCCCGAGCCCCATGTAAGGTAGGAATTGAATTTCTTGGAGCCTTCCTTCGCATTGAGCGTGACGAGCGACATGCCGTATTCACGACCTACCGCGCCTGTCGGATTCTTAATAATGTTATATTCGGAACGCTCATAGCCCTTTTTATCGTCAATATACGCCCACGGAAGTGCAATCTCATATGTAGTGATTCCGTCGGCACTGTCCGCCGAATAATCGCTGCCGTTATACTTTGCGCCGCACGGTACGATAGCAAGCTGACATGCTCCCTTTGACGGGTTAGAATATTCCGTCATGCCCTTGCCCGATACGTTTTCATACGCCTCACTGAAGTTTCCGGCGATCTGCACATATCCGAACGCAAAGTCACCGATTGAGCCTGATGACCACGGCTTGCCGTTATCGGACCACGTATAGTCGAAGGTATCGCCATAGGACGCGGCATTCGGGCCGCCGTTGTCGATACGACACTGAATCGCATCGCCGTTCCATGTGAAGTTCTTGCCGTTCTTCAGCGAGTGACCGTCGGGATCCTTCACCTTCGCGCCGATGTAGAAATAGTTTTCGTCCCAGCGAAGCCAGAGCGTGTAGTAAAGCTCAAGCTGGGAGGACGCCGGGTCGGCCCAGTAGAAAAAGCGGTTCATATAGGGGTCTTTGTCATATAAAGTGGTCGCGTCCCAGCCGTCAACGGTGACTGTCGGACTACCCCACTCGGCTTCCGTGATGATTCCGTCGAGATTCGGCTCTGACGTGAAGTAGAGAGCGTCAACGTAGTCGATATAATCAGCCTTGGCGTTTGAGGTATACGCAAGGGCTGTCGAAAGTGATAGCAACATTGCGCACACGACAAAAGTGGATATGATTTTTTTCATCGGGGTCTTGCTCCTTGTTAATTTAATATTTATATCATAAATATAGTGAAATTTACATGTCAAGTCAAGCGTGCGGGCATATATTATTAAGGATATTTTGTAAATTCGACATTCTGCGGCAAATTAAAAAATATTTGCCGCAGTGTTGTAAAAACAGCCGCGGTATGGTATTATTGGATAGGTTAATTCCAATCAATACTACAATAAGTCAGGAGATTATTATGTCAGTACCGATACCTGAAAAACGTATAGCCGAATTCGAGAATTTCGGACTCGGC
>CAZMRH010000238.1:0-2166 GCA_964568705.1 uncultured Lachnospiraceae bacterium | reverse complement strand
CCCTGAACGGCTTTTGGTTACTTTTCTCCGCAGAAAAGTAACAAGAAAAAACCCGAAATGGGTATAAGCATAGTTACGCAATAAGCTAAACAGGTTGGTGTCCGAACGACACCGCTGAATTTGGTGAGAAACACAAAGAAAAAAACCTGTCATGGGTATACACCAAGTCACGCTTTAAGCAAAGCGGGTTGGTGTCCGAACGAATCGACAAATATCACTGGTGACCACATAAGGATCGCCCATGTGGGATTTTTCTGCAACAAGAAAAACCCCCGATTTGGGTATACATATAGTATCACCATAGGCAAAACGGGTGGTATACGAATAATTTTCGAAGACAACCACTAAATCCTCCATACGTTTTTCACGCACTTTTATAAAAAATGCGCAGGTGTCGGGCGGAGCCTGACATATAATAAAATTTTCAGGAGAAAATATGAAAAACGAAACTCTGTCACTACTCTGCGACTTCTACGAAATCACGATGGGACGTGGGTATTTTCACTCGTCCCTCCGCGATAAATGGGCTTATTTCGACGTATTCTTCCGCAAAGTGCCGGACTCCGGCGGTTACGCTATCGCAGCGGGACTTGAGCAGATCGCCGAGTACATCACCGGACTGCGGTTCGACGAGTCCGACATCGAGTACCTGCGTTCCAAGTCTATCTTCGATGAGGAATTCCTCGATTATCTGAAAACTTTCCGCTTCACCGGCGATATTTACGCAGTACCCGAGGGTACGGTAATCTTCCCGGGCGAGCCTGTCATCACGGTACACGCGCCCGTCATCGAAGCTCAGCTTGTCGAGACGTACACGCTCCTTCAATTCAACCATCAGTCGCTCATCGCCACGAAAGCGAACCGCATCAACCGTGCGGCGGCGGGCAGACCTGTGTCCGAATTCGGAAGCCGCCGCGCTCACGGTGAGTCAGCCGCGGTACTCGGTGCGAGAGCGGCGTACATCGGCGGTGTCGCGGGCACGGCGTGCGCACTGTCGGACAAACTGTACGGCATCCCTGCGGGCGGCACGATGGCACACTCATGGGTGCAGATGTTCGACACGGAGTATGAGGCATTCGCGGAGTACTGCAGGCTTTATCCCGACAGCCCGACGCTTCTCGTTGATACGTACAACGCGCTCGGTAGCGGCATTCCGAACGCGATTCATGCGGTCAAGGATGTGCTGTGGCCGATGGGCAAGCGCGCGTGCGCGATTCGCATTGACTCGGGCGACGTGACGTACCTGACACAGAAAGCGCGGAAGATGCTCGACGACGCGGGACTGCCGGAGTGCAAGATTGTCATCTCGAATTCGCTTGACGAATACCTCATCGCGGAACTTCTCCGCCAGGGCGCACATATCGACGCGTTCGGCGTGGGTGAAAGACTTATCACATCAAAGAGCGAACCGGTGTTCGGCGGCGTATACAAGTTGGCGGCAGTCGACTCGGATGGTGTGATAACGCCTAAGATAAAGGTGAGCGAGAACGTAGGCAAGATAACGAATCCGCACTTCAAGAAGGTCTACCGCATATACGGTACGGAGTCGGGCAAGGCTGAGGCGGATCTTATCACAGTCTACGACGAGCAGATCGACACGGACGAGCCGCTTGAGATATTCGATCCGGACTATACATGGAAGCGCAAGAAATTCACGGATTATACGATACGCGAGCTTCAGGTGCCGATATTCAAGGGTGGCAAGCAGGTGTACGAATTCCCGACGCTCGCCGAGGTGCGCGCGTACTGCAAATCGGAGGTCGACTCGCTTTGGGACGAGGTCAAGCGCTTCGAAAATCCGCATAACTATTATGTTGACCTCTCCGAGAGGCTGTGGTGGCTTAAATCCAACCTCATCAAGAAAAACCGCAGCCAGCAGTAGGGGGATTCGGATTTTTCCTCCGACGGACATAAGTCCGTGGGAGGAAAAATACGAGACGCAGTCTCACAGGGATGCGATGCGAGGGATCTATCCCTCGCGCTCCCGGATAGGGCTGACAGAACGAAAATGGTGTAAAGCGTCAGGCTTATATCGAACATTCACCGACAGACGAATGCGAAGCTTACTCCGAATGCGAAGCACGCAGACGTGCGCGTACCGCTTACTGAAGCCGACTTTGTATGCAAAGATAAAATTGCACGGCGAGTGCAATTTTCTTTGCAGGT
>CAZMRH010000237.1:0-2167 GCA_964568705.1 uncultured Lachnospiraceae bacterium | reverse complement strand
AGTCAAAAGCACGCTCTCCGCGTGTTTTGACTTCGATACGGAAGTCGGTTTCGGTATGCTTTACGCTTTTGTCTGCGGGCTTCGCATTCGGAGATTGTTTCGTATTCGTTTGTCGGTGAATTTATGATTTAATCCTGACGCTTTTGCTGTACTTGGTATGAAAAACCCCTTTTAAAAGTTTTTCGCCAGGCCTTTTTTCAAAAAGGCCGCGTACCTGTCCCGCGTACCTGTCGCGCGTATCCCGTAACTCTAGTCCCGTATTTCCGAGGTAATCATGCGGATTTCGGAGTCGATGAACATATCGTCGCCGGAAAAGAGGTTTTCGACGAAGGCGATATTACTGTGGACGGTAGAGTGATCGCGGTTGAAGAGCTTTCCGATGGCGGGCAGGCTCATGGACGTTTCATTTCTGATGATATACATTGCGACGTTACGCGCACGCTTGATATCGCCTGTACGCTTTTTTCCGAACATCTCTTCTACGGGAACATTATAGACACGAGCCGTCACTTCAAGTATCTTTTCGACCTTCGCCGTCTCCGATTCGGATTCCTTAATATACTCTGGCACAAGTCCGCGTATCGTCTCAAGGCTGATATTGCCTTCCTTAAGAAGCTCCGATTTTGCGCCGAGCTTCTTTATAACACCTTCAAGCTGACGGATGTTCGCTTCGATATTTTCAGCCAAGAATTTGATTATCTCCGTCGGCAGTTCAAGTCCCGCAGCTTTTGATTTCTGGCTGAGGATCGCGCAGCGCAGCTCGTAATCGGGAGACTGAATATCGGTGAGAAGCCCGCTTTCGAACCGGCTCTTGATCCTATCCTCAAGAGACTGCATTTCCTTGGGGGCTTTGTCGCTCGTCAGAATTATCTGCTTGTGATCTTCATAAAGTGCGTTGAAGGTATGGAAAAATTCCTCCTGCGTACCTTCGCGTCCGGCGATAAACTGCACGTCGTCGATGAGAAGCATGTCCGCTTTGCGGTATTTGTTACGGAATGCGACGGTGCGCTTCTTCTGGATGCTCTCGATTAGCTGATTGGTGAACTCCTCGCCCTTTATGTAGATGATGTTCATTTCGGGATTCTTTTTGAGCACGCGGTTTGTAATGGCGTACATCAGATGAGTTTTGCCAAGTCCAGACGGGCCGTAGATATACAGCGGATTGTACGCCTTGCCGGGTGATTTTGATACGGCGACGGCGGCGGCGTGTGCAAATTCGTTCGACTTGCCTACAATGAAGTTTTCAAATGTATAATCCTCATTGTAGGTGATGCGGTTGCCCACCATTTCGACCTTCGTCTCATCGTCGTCTCGCCGTCTGTCGGGACGCAGCGCCGCGATTTCGTCAGGGGTATGGATGCCCTCTTTTTCAAGTACGGGGAAAACGAAATTCGCGTCGACCTTGTATCTGACATCAGGCGTAACACCGAGCAGATGATACAGAATTTCCTTTATATTTTCCTCGTATTCCTCATGTATTGTTTTGTTTTTTACCTGACTTTCCGTCATCAGAGTGACAGTTTCGCCATCGAAGGCGCTGACGGTCATATTGATGAACCATGTCTCAAAAGCGATGCTGGACATTATTCCATTGTCTTTTAGTCTGAGCTTAAGCTCGTCGCCGAGCGTGGCAAGCTCCTCCGAAGTGTATGAAAGCATAAATTTCACTCTCTGTAAATTGATTTTTAAGTCGTGGGTATACACTTATTACATTATAACATATATATTGGAATTTTTCAAGTACTAAAAAAATATAGGCGGGGGTAGGGACAAACAGGTGGCTTGACTTTTCGGAGTGTTTGTGATATAATACTGGTCTTAAATAAAAATTTACAATTTATGCGGTCGGATGCGGGGGTTATACCTGCCGATACGGGTTTGTATGTGTCATTCGGACACCAACCCGCTTTGCTTATATTGTTACTCTGTGTATCCTCATAACGTATTTTTCTTGTTACTTTTCTGAAATCCTGTAGGGTTATATTCTATATCTGTCCACCGCACGTTTGGCGGTGTCGCTCGGACACCAACCTGTTTAGCTTAAAGCGATATTATGCGTATACCCATGACGGGTTTTTTCTTCTTTGTGTTTCTCACCAAAGTCAAGCGAAATCGTTCGGACACCAACCTGTTTAGCTTAAAGCGTGACTATGCGTATATCCATAAC
>CAZMRH010000236.1:0-2220 GCA_964568705.1 uncultured Lachnospiraceae bacterium | reverse complement strand
GAGGCGTGCCGGATGAGCTTGAGGAATCGGCGTATGTTGACGGATGCGGCACGCTGAGGACATTCTTCCAGATCATCATCCCGCTGTCAATCCCGATGATGATAACGGTGTTCATGTTCGCCTTCTCATGGCAGTGGACGGATAACTTCTATACCAATCTGTTCTACACAAGGACAGGTCCCACGCTTATGCCGGACATTGTCACAATCCCGAGTTCGCTCAATACAAACTTTGCCGCCGGAAACCTGTATTCCACGGCAATCACAAATACCTGCGGCATGATGATTATCGCACCGCTCATCCTGATATACGCCTTCGCTCAGAAGTACATCATTCAGGGTATCGAGCGCTCCGGTATCACCGGCTAAAGTAAATATTACTGTAAAAACCGGGCTGCGGCAAGCGATTGCTGTAGCTCGGCTTTTTACATTTAGTATGATAAAATCCATCGTGCGGGGGAGACCCGGCTTCTTTGAAAAGAAGCCTGGCAAGAAACTTTCCATAGGGGTTGGTGAAAATAATATTCACTATAATTAAAGTAAAGCTATATTTTCACCAACCCCTATGGAAAGCTTTTGCGGAGCTTTTCTCGAAAAGCGACCGTATCCTCTTCACGATGAATTTCAACATATTATATATAGCAAACCGGACTGTGACAATCGCTTGCCGCAGCCCGGTTTTTATCTTAATTATAAGTTTTGGAAGGAGCGAAGTTCAGCCATACACTGGACGGCTTTGCGTGAGGCGTCAAATGCCGACTGACCGGACGACATAACATACAGCTTGACTTTCGGCTCAGTACCGGAGGGGCGGATAACGCAGGTAGATCCGTTTTCTGTGACGTAGCATAGCACATTAGACGACGGCAGATCGATCGGCGAGACTGCGCCGGAAGAAAGCTTGGTGGCAACGCCGGTGCTGTAGTCGTATATCTCCTCGACGCGGCTCCCGCCTATTTCACGGGGAGGTGACTTCCTGAGAGAAGTCATAAAAGACGTAATGCGTTCGCTCGAGTTGTTTTCGCTTGAGACTTTTTCACAGAAAAAGCCGTAACGTTCATACAGCAGCTGAAGTGCGTTAATTAAAGTAAGTCCGCGCTTACTGTAGTACGCCGCCATCTCGCAGATGAGGAGTGAAGCGACCTGCGCGTCCTTATCGCGCGCGTATGTGCCCTTGAGGTAGCCGTAACTCTCCTCAAATCCGAAGATAAAGCTGCCGTCACCCGCTTCCTCGTGACGCTTTATAACATCACCGATATACTTGAAGCCGGTGAGCACATTGTAAATCTTCACGTCGTTATCACGGCATATTCTCGTGGCAAGAGGAGTTGACACGATAGACTTTACCGCGTACGGAGCAACCGGCATCGTGCCTGTATGCTTGTAGGCTGTGATTATATAGTCGAGCAGGAGTGCTCCCATTTGATTTCCGGTAATACAGAAGAAGCGTCCCGTCGCACCCTTTGCCATCGCACCCACACGGTCGGAGTCGGGGTCGGTTGCGATTATAAGGCTGCTGTCATGCTTTTTGGCGTATTCCATACCGAGCGAGTAGGCCTCACGAAGCTCGGGATTCGGCAGATCAAGTCCGGGAAACGTGCCGTCCGGCTTCATCTGCTCATCCACGGTTATAAGTTTGGAAAGACCTGCGCGATGAAGTATTTCGGGGACAAAGCCCGCACCGGTGCCGTACAGCGGAGTATAGACGACAGTCAGCGCCTGCGCGTTTTTCAGTACATCGGGATTGACGCGCTGTGCGAGTACATTTTCAATGTACTTCTCGTCAACTTCACCCGGAACATCGGAAATAAACTCAGGACGTGCATCGGCGGATTTGGGAACATCGGCAAAAAACCCGACCTTTTCAAGCATACCGGATATCATGTCTGCGTTTTCGCTCGATATCTGTGCGCCGTCCTCCCAGTACACCTTGTAGCCGTTGTATTCCTTGGAGTTATGGGACGCGGTGACGTTGATTCCGGCGATACAGCCGAGATGACGCACCGCGAATGACAGCACGGGGGTAGGACGCTCGCGGTCAAAGATATAAACGCGTATCCCGTATGACGACAGCACCTCAGCGCTGCGGCGTGCAAATTCAGCCGAGCCGATACGCGTGTCATACGCAATAACGACACCGCGCTCCATTGCCGCTGCACCGTGTTCCACGATGCACCGACCGAGCGCCGCTGCCGCATGTGCCACGGTATAGCTGTTCATC
>CAZMRH010000235.1:0-2243 GCA_964568705.1 uncultured Lachnospiraceae bacterium | reverse complement strand
CTCCTGGAAGTAACGGTCCTTTGAGCCCTTTTCCATAGCGGCAATAGAGCCCATGCCACGGTATACCTTGAAGCGCCTGCTCTGATAAATCTCACATTCGCCGGGGCTTTCCTCACATCCTGCGAGAAGTGAGCCGATCATGACGACATTTGCACCTGCCGCGATAGCCTTTGTCACGTCACCGCTGTACTTGATGCCGCCGTCGGCGATAATGGGAACACCCGCCTCAGCCGCAACTGAATACGCGTTCATCACGGCGGTGATCTGCGGTACACCTATGCCCGCTACGATACGCGTTGTGCATATCGAGCCGGGGCCCATACCGACCTTGATCGCGTCGGCACCTGCTGAGATAAGGTCCCGCGCCGCGTCCGCCGTTGCGATATTGCCCGCGATGACCTGCGCGTCGGGAAACGCTTCCTTGACTGATGTAAGGCAGTTCAGTATATTTTTCGAGTGACCGTGCGCGCTGTCGAGTACAAGGAAGTCGGCGCCGACAGAGAGAAGCGCGCCCGCGCGTTCCTTGACGTCAGCGGTAACGCCGATAGCCGCACCGCAGATAAGTCTGCCGCGCGTGTCCTTCGCGCTGTTCGGATAACGGGTAGCTTTGTCGATATCCTTGATGGTGATAAGTCCCTTGAGTTTGAAATCGTCGTCGACGATGGGGAGTTTTTCAATCTTATGCTTGAACAGAATTGCCTTAGCTTCCTCAAGCGTCGTGCCTTCCTTGGCGGTAATAAGTCTCTCGGAAGTCATAACTTCTTTGATGCGGATACTCATGTCGGTGAGAAAGCGGAGATCGCGGTTTGTGATGATGCCGACCAGACGGCGGTTTTCATCGCATATCGGCACGCCAGATATCTTGTACTTTCCCATAAGCTCATCGGCTTCGTATACGTAGTTGTCGGGAGCGAGGAAGAAGGGATTTGTAATGACGCCGTTTTCGCTTCTCTTGACTATCTCGACCTGATCCATCTGCTGTTCTATCGTCATGTTCTTGTGGATCGTGCCTGCGCCGCCTTCACGCGCCATTGCGATGGCAAGAGGTGCTTCGGTAACGGTGTCCATTGCGGCACTCATCAGAGGGATGTTCAGTGAGATTTTCTTCGTCAGATGGGTCCTTAAATCAATTTCGCGCGGAAGAAGATCACTTTTCTGAGGAATCAGAAGCACATCGTCAAAGGTGATCCCCTCACAGGAAATTTTAGAAAAAACCGTATCGTTAGGCATACGCTACCCCCGTAAAAATATTTATATAAATTATATAACAAATATGCAGGGCATGTCAAGAGAAAAACGTGTGAAAAACTGCCGTATTTTCGGAATGGGCAGCAATTATTCTGTGCATATTTCCGCAAATGCGGAAACATGGTGGGAAAGAGTAAAAAAAAGGTGAAAAAACGCTCAGGTCTATTGATTTACGCGGGCATGTGATGTATAATCATATGGTAAAAGTTATAATAATGTCCCGATGAGGACAGGAGGAAGATTATGTCATTACCTGTAGCACTTCAACTCTTTTCAGTAAGAGAAGATATTTATAAGGATCTGATAGGAACGCTCAAAGTCGTCAAAGAGATGGGATACGACGGAGTTGAGACTGTCGGACTGTACGATAAGCATCCACAGTACCTTCGCGGAGTATGCGATACGCTCGGACTTACGATAATTTCATCGCACACGCCGTATGTGTGGCTTGCGAAGAATCCGGAAAAGTGGATTTCCGACCTTGCCGAGGCGGGATGTAAGTATGTTGCGTATCCGTATATGGATATGGTAGATCTTCCGGGCGGCGAAAACTGGGATAAGGTGCGCACGGACTTCGAGAAGATTGGTAAAATCGCTGTAGAGCATGGCGTTCAGATGCTTTATCACAATCACGATTTCGAACTGAAGAACGAAATCGACGGCGTACCCGTGCTTGACAAACTTCTCACTGAGTTTACGCCTGAAATACTTGCGGATGAACCGGATACCTGCTGGCTGAAGGTGGCGGGAAAGTCACCCGAGGGATATATCGAAAAATATGCCGGACGCTGTCCTGTGGTACATCTTAAGGACTTCCACCGCGATTCCGCTGAGACGACGGGTAAGCTGTATGATCTCGTCGGAAAAGAATCCGATAACGAAGGCAGAGGCAAAGGCTTTGAATTCAGACCTTTCGGAAGCGGCGACCAGAACATCGCTCCGATACTTGAGGCGGCTGAGAAATACGGCACAAGATGGGTGGTCGTCGAGCAGGA
>CAZMRH010000234.1:0-2267 GCA_964568705.1 uncultured Lachnospiraceae bacterium | reverse complement strand
GAAAGCACCGTCGCCCTCGTTTATCGTGTACTTCTTGCCGATTTCTTTCAGCGCTTCCTTTAAGGTCTCCGTCGCGAAATCCCAGTCCTTCACGTCACCCATGTGATCCTCGGGCATCGTCGATACTTCAATCTCATACTTCAATCCGAATACCGAGTACACCTCGTCGAACAGCTTGACGACGTTCTTTATCTCGTCCTTCATCTGATCCCATGTCATGAAGATGTGCGCGTCATCCTGCGTGAAGCAGCGTACGCGGAACAGTCCGTGCAGCGCGCCCGACAGCTCATGACGGTGGACAAGTCCCAGCTCGCCCACACGCAGCGGCAGATCGCGGTACGAGTGCGGCTCAAGCTTGTAAACGAGCATTCCACCCGGGCAGTTCATCGGCTTTACCGCAAAGACCGTGTCGTCGATGACTGTCGTGTACATGTTTTCCTTATAATGATCCCAGTGGCCGGAGCGCTCCCAAAGTTCGCGGTTGAGCATCATCGGTGTCGAGATCTCGACATAGCCGTAGCGCTTGTGCACTTCACGCCAGTACTCGATGAGCGTATTGCGGAGTACCATTCCGTTCGGCAGGAAGAACGGGAAGCCGGGGCCTTCGTCCATTATCGTGAACAGTCCGAGCTCACGTCCGAGCTTGCGGTGATCGCGCTTCTTGGCTTCCTCCATCTGATTAAGCTTCGCGGCAAGCGCGTCCTTCGTCGGGTACGCAGTCCCGTAGATTCTGCGAAGCATCTTGTTCTTCGAGTCACCCTCCCAGTACGCGCCTGTGCAGGTGAGGAGCTTGAACGCCTTGATTGCGCCCGTCGAGAACAGATGCGGTCCCGCGCATAGGTCGGTGAAGTCGCCCTGACGGTAGAAGGATATCTCCTCGCCGTCCGGCACTCTTGCGATGAGCTGTACCTTATAAGGCTCGCCCGCCTCTTCCTCAAGCTTTATCGCCTCATCGCGCGGCAGTGTGAAGCGCTCGAGCTTATGGTTTTCCTTGATTATCTTTTTCATCTCCGCCTCGATCTTCGTCAGATCCTCGGGAGTGAACGCCTCGGGTGTGTCGAAATCGTAGTAAAAGCCGTCAGCCGTCGCAGGTCCTATCGTCAGGAGCGCGTCGGGATAAATGCGCTTGACCGCCTGAGCCAGCACGTGCGATGATGTATGCCAGAATGTGCGGCGGCCGCCGTCATCATCGGCGATTCCGTCAGCGGTGAGCGCTCCCTCAAATGTGAGCAGTGCGACATCGGCGTCGGCGTCAAGCGTATGCGTCAGCTCGACGACTTCTCCGTTCACTCTTGCCGCGATGATCTCACGTGACATAAGCCCTGCCGCATTCGCCGCGTCATAAACTGTTACGGGTGACGCGAATTCCGATTCCGCGCCGTTTAAAAATCTGATTTTCATGTTGTTCCCTTTCTGATGATGATATTAATTTATTATTGCCTTTTAAAAACAAAAAGCGGACAAAGTCATAAACTTTGTCCGGGGTACGGCTACACCGCACGGTTCCACCCGAGCTTTACTCATTTTATTAGCTTACCCGACGGATGGTACTCAAACTTTCCCCTGTAGAAGCAATTTCAGCAGGCTTGCTCCTCTCTGGATACCGGGTAAGAACGGCATGTTCCGCGGTCGTCGCATACAATACGACCCTTATCGTTTATAATATCACATATTCGCGCGAATGTCAAGCGGTGACGCACAGGTTTTTCCCGCGGCGGTGCTTCATTATTTGCCATTACGGCGAAATGTCAAAGGGGAGTACCTTGCGGTACCCCCCCTCTTTGCTTTATTCATCCAAGCGGATTATCTGCTTGCAATGAATGTTCTTAACCTCAGAACATCGAGTGCGTTGATTCTGCCGCTTCCGTCTACATCGGCAACATACGCATCTTTGACCAGAGAATTGTCGTATTCTGATACATAGCTTCTCAGTGCGAGTATGTCGAGCATGTTGATTTTGCCGTCACAGTTTACATCGCCGAGGTATGTTATCACAGTTACGTCAATCATTTCGCCACAGACTGTACAATGATGTGACTTCGAGCCCTTCGTTGTGAAGGTCGGTTTAACATCGATTGTCCATGTTGTTGATGCGGTGTGTCCGGGTGCGGGAATCTCAGTTACGGAGATCGTCTCGCCGCATACCGTACATCTTACAGTTGTGCTTCCGGCTATCGTGCAGGTTGCGGGTACTGTTACAGTCTCGGTTGTGTGACCGAGTGCCGCAGTTGCATCTGCCGTGTAGGTATCAGCGCAGCGTGAGCACG
>CAZMRH010000233.1:0-2277 GCA_964568705.1 uncultured Lachnospiraceae bacterium | reverse complement strand
GCTCGGCCGCCGAAACATCACGGATGAAACGCGCAAATATCTTATCGGCAAAAGGTACGAGATGGAAAAAATACTGGGCGCCCATAACGCCGCAGGAATTAACCAACATACAACAAAAGAGGTCAGGGCTAAAATGTTGCCCGAACCTCCTTACGGTATAACGGCTGGGCGGACAAGAGAGCGTCTTGGTGAGGAATACAGCATTTGCCATGCCACCGTATTGAAATATGAAAAGTATTCGCAGGCTCTGGATGCGCTGTCAAAAACCATACCCAAGCTCGTACCAAAAATACTATCCGGAGAGGCCAAAATATCTCACGAGAACATCGTTGAGTTATCCCTCCTGCCCACGCAGGATGCACGGCGTTTGAGTCAGCATTTATGCAATGATTCTATTGGATTTATCGGATATTCTGATATACGCAGGCTCCTTCCGAAAAGGCCCGGTTCTACGGAGCAGCCGTCACCGACTGCACCGGTCGGCTCAATAAAGGAAATGCCTGCCTATGACCCGGATGCAGAAATATCAGGGCTTGTATTTACGATTTCATCTTGGGTCAGTTCAATTGATCGCACACGATCTGCCGCAGACCTCAGCGTGATAACCCAGGAGGCCCGCCTCAAACTTGAAAATGAACTGCTCAAACTAAAACAGACGGTTGACTATATGCTTGCGGCTATCAGGGAGGTAATCTAATGGAGGGCTATGGCTCTTTTGTTCCCAATGTGCATTTTGAACAGATTCCGATCAAAAACCTTGTGTCGAACCAGGAGTATCAAAGAAACCTGTCAAGGTCTCATGTGCGGCGTACCGTGGAGAATTTTGATTTATATCAAATCAATCCGGTAAAGGTCAGCCGCCGCGATGGGATCAATTATGTTTTTAACGGCCAGCATACGATTGAAATCATCGCGACAGTATCCGAATCCCGCGAAACGCCTGTCTGGTGCATGATATATGATGATCTTGAATATACCCAGGAAGCGGACATTTTTGCAAACCAGCTGAAATATGTTAAGCCACTGTCACCGTATGAAATATTCATGGCCAATGTTGAGGCCGGTAATGACGAACAGCTCATAATTAAGTCCCTTGTTGAATCATATGGATTGTTCATCACGTCTAATAAAATCCCCGGCGGTGTCTGCGCCGTATCCTGCCTGGAGTACATTTATCAAAAATATGGATTTCATGTGCTCGACCGCACTTTGCGTTTATGCATAGGAACTTGGGAAGGAGATTATAATTCGATGACCGGGAACATGCTGAAGGGCATCGCCCGGCTGATTGTAGCTTTTGGCGATGTTCTCAAGGATGATGCCTTCAAGGATAAGGTTGGCAAGTTTTCCTCCAGAGAAATAAGCCGCACCGCAAAAGAACGCAAAGCCGGTTCTCTTGGCTTTGCAGAAGCCATTCTTATCGCGTATAATAAGAAACTTAAAAACCCCCTAAAATGGACAAAACTGTATGTTACCAAGCCCAATGTTCCGGATAACGAGTCGGAAATGACATTTGAAGAGAACGAAGAAGCCGATGAGGATGACACTTAATGCCGTCTTTGAAGCAATGCGAATGTTGCATTTCCTATCGGCATTATGTGTTTACAGGACAGTTCCATTCTTAAATGTGAACCGCACGTCGGTTTCGCTATAAACGGTGGCGCTGTCGAGTAGCCCATACCAAAGCCGCTCATCGAACTCAGTGACCAATTCGGCCTGTTGTTTGAGACTACTGATGAAGGCTTCGACCATATCCCGACGAGCATTTCTTTCTGACCTAAGATTCTCCACTTCTTCGAATCGGCGCTTTGCTGTTTCAAAGCGGTTTGCCAAGGCAACGTAGCGATGGTGATATTCATCCTGACTCTGAGCAACGCGGGAGTTCTCATCTATGCATTTCTGAATCATCTCAGCAACTATTGCCATTTCGCTCTGTAAATCAGCACATTCCAAGTCAATGTCAGTTTTATCAAACAGAGTCTCTTGTAGGGTCTTCAGATTGGCGAGGATTTCACCTCGTTCAGAAATCAGCTTATTTACCGCCGTTATGAACATCCGCTTAATTGTTTCCTCATTAAGGTGGGGCGTCGCGCACTTATCATCGCCCTTGAACTTGTTGTTGCACTGGTATATAACCCGGCGGTATTTACTGGTTGAGTGCCATACCTTAGCGCCATAATACCCACCGCACTCCCCGCAGATAATCCGGTTGGCGAAAATGCCAGTTCCGCTGTAACGGCTCGGCATTGTCTTTCGGCGGTTCATTTCGGTCTGCAC
>CAZMRH010000232.1:0-2293 GCA_964568705.1 uncultured Lachnospiraceae bacterium | reverse complement strand
CACTCGACCGTGCCCGGCGGCTTTGACGTAATATCATACACCACGCGGTTGACGTGCTCTACCTCGTTGATTATCCTGTTCGACACGCGTCCGAGTATTTCGTACGGGATCTTCGCGAAGTCAGCGGTCATGAAGTCGTCAGTCGTCACGGCGCGGATTGCGATAAGCTCATCGTACGTGCGCGCGTCACCCATCACACCGACAGTATGCACGCCCGGAAGCACCGCGAAGAACTGGCTCATCTCACCCGCGTATCCGCACTGCTCCATCTCATCGCGCAGTATCGCATCAGCCTCCTGAAGTATCTTTACCTTCTCGGCGGTGATCTCGCCTATCACGCGAACGCCGAGTCCCGGCCCCGGAAACGGCTGACGCCATACTATCTCCTTCGGCAGTCCGAGCATCTCGCCGACGCGGCGGACTTCATCCTTGAACAAATCCTTCAGTGGTTCGAGCGTGCCCATAAATTTAATATCGTCAGGTCTTTTTACCTGATTGTGATGCGTCTTTATCTTCGCCGCGTCACCCTTGCCGCTCTCGATTCGGTCGGGGTAGATCGTACCCTGAGCGAAGAAGCCCGAGCCGTAATTCTCGCGTATCTTGTTCCAGAACACACGGTAGAATTCCTCACCGATTATGTGACGCTTGTCCTCGGGATCGCTGATACCGCGAAGCTTTGAGAGGAATTCCTCCTGACAGTTTATCCGCACGAAATTTATGTCGAACAGCCGTGTGAACGTCTCCTCGACAAAGTCGCCCTCGTCCTTGCGCATCAATCCCTGATCGACGAACACGCACGTCAGATTTTTGCCGACCGCCCGGCTGAGAAGTGCCGCAGCGACTGATGAATCGACGCCGCCGGACAGCCCGAGTACAACACCGTTGTCACCGATAGTCTCGCGAAGCTCGGCGATTGTTTTATCGATGAAATCGTCCATTTTCCAGTTGCTCCTGCATCCGCAGACGTTAAATAGGAACGATTTTAGCATGTCGGAGCCGTGTTCGGTATGGTTGACCTCCGGATGGAACTGTACGCCGTATAGCTTCTTTTCGGGACATTCCATCGCCGCGACCGGGCATACTTCGGTAGTCGCACTGACGGTAAAGCCTGCGGGAGGTGTACTGATGTAGTCGCCGTGGCTCATCCATGAAATGCCGGACTCAGGCAGTCCGCGAAACAGTACATTTCCGCCGTTGTATTTCGTATCGGTCTTGCCGTACTCGCGCGCGGCTGCGGTATTTGCGGGGGACACCTCACCTCCGAGATGGTACGCCATAAGCTGACAGCCGTAGCAGATGCCGAGTATCGGTATGCCGAGCTCGAAAATATCCTTTGTCGTGTGAGGTGATTTATTGTCGTACACGCTGTTCGGACCGCCAGTGAAAATGATGCCGGCCGGTGCAATCTCGCGGATTCGCTCCGTCGGGACGGTGTACGGCAGAATCTCGCAGTACACGCCGCACTCACGCACACGCCGTGCGATAAGCTGGTTGTACTGCCCGCCGAAATCGAGAACTATTACAGTCTCCTCTGTCATATATTCCTCCCGGATTAATTTTCGTAAGTTTTTATTATATTCAGTGCGACCTCCACACGCGCCACGCGCATGTCCATTGCCTGTTTTTCAATGTATCTGTGCGCCTGCGGCTCTGACATCTTAAGGTAGTCGATGAGCAGCCATTTTGCGCGGTTGACGAGCTTGATCTCATCCATCTTCGCGCGAAGGTCGTCGTTTTTCTCCTTTATGAAGCTGACATGAGCGCGTGCGGCAATCATCAGATGAAGCGCCTGACGTATAAGACGCTCGCCCGCAGATTTTTCAAGCACCATCACTCCTGCGCTTTCGACTGACGCGATGACGCGTTCGTAATCGTGGCCGTTTACGATTAACAGTATACCGCAAAGCGGATCTGCCGCCATGCTTTTCGCGGATTTTATCACGTCGTCCGTCGGTTCGGTTTCGCATATTATAAAGTCGTGGTGATTCTTGAACAGTGCCTGACGTGCTTCGCCGATGTCCGTGACGCATGTAATATATGTGATTATGTCTGCCGGAAGAAGCGCGCGCAGGTCGTCGGCAGCAGTATTGCTGTCAGCCGCAATAAGAGCACTGTAGCAATGCGTGTCCGTATTCATCAGCACACCCTCCTTAATATTACCGCGGTTCGAATTATTATCATTATACAGTATATCCTTAGAAAAATCAATCTGTTTTAATAATATGCGGCGCATGATTTTGTAGGATTACAATAGATGTGTTACAGCAACCAAAAAAAGAATAGCAATTGAGAG
>CAZMRH010000231.1:0-2302 GCA_964568705.1 uncultured Lachnospiraceae bacterium | reverse complement strand
TGACACGCCGACGGTCGCCATGGTGACGCGCCTTGCCGCGCATAAGGGTATCGACCTTGTGTGCCGTGTGATCGAGGAGATACTGACGACAAATGATGTAAATTTCGCGATTCTCGGAACGGGGGAGAGAGAATACGAGCAGTATTTTCTGTACCTGAGCGAGCGGTACAGCGGCAAATTTCATGCATTTATCGAATTCAATAAAGAACTGTCGAAAAAGCTGTACGCGGGCGCGGATATTTTTCTTATGCCGTCGAAAAGCGAGCCGTGCGGACTTGCGCAGATGATTGCATCGCGCTACGGAACACCCGCACTTGTGCGTGAATGCGGCGGGCTTTACGACACGATAAAGCCCTATAATAAATATGAAGGGATCAGTAACGGCTTCTCATTTTCAAACTATAATGCGCATGAGATGATGGACACACTGCGGTTTGCTCTCGGCGTGTATCGTAATAAGAGCGCGTGGAAAAAAATAATGAGAGCGGCGATGATGACAGACTTTTCATGGGAGAGGTCGGCTGAAAAATACGCTGAGCTGTACGAAGATACGGTATCACGCGGATAACGGGAGAAAAATAAATGAAGATGAAATATAAGGGCGCACCTGCGGTCAGACAGGCAATTGAAGCTAAGCTGTCCGGGTATTTCGGAGTCAGCGCGGCGGAGGCGGACGAAACACAGCTGTACCGCGCGGTGATTTTGTCGGTACGAGACGTGATGTCGGCAAAAAAAAGCCGCTTCAAGATGAAAATACGCGAACAGAGTGCGAAAAAGGTCTGCTATCTCTGCATGGAATTCCTCATCGGACGGCAGCTCAGAAACGATCTTGTAAATCTCGGACTTGAGGATGAATACCGCGCGGCGCTTCGCGATATGGGACGTGAGCTTGATAACATATACGACAGGGAGCCGGATCCGGGGCTTGGCAACGGTGGGCTTGGCCGGCTCGCGGCATGCTTTCTCGACTCGCTCACCACGCTCGGCTATCCCGCCTACGGATTTTCTATCCTGTACGAATACGGACTGTTCCGCCAAAAGATCATCGACGGCAGTCAGGCAGAGCTTGCCGATACATGGCTGCGCGACGGAGACGTGTGGTTCAACGTGCGTACGGACAAGGTGTATCCGGTGCGCTTCGGCGGCAATATACGCGAATCGTGGGATTCGGGTAAGCTCGACATAATCCATGAGAATTACGACGAGGTTCAGGCGGTGGCGTATGACCTTCTGATACCGGGCGCGGGAGAGGCAGTCAATACGCTGAGATTCTGGCGTGCGAGAAGCTCGAAAGCGGTCGATCTGCCGCTCTTTACACAGGGGCAGTATCTTCGTGCGATGAAGGAAAGCACTGATGCCGAGGTCATCTCAAAGGTGTTGTACCCGTCGGATGAACACGATGAGGGTAAGCTGCTCCGTCTTTCACAGCAGTATTTTTTAGTATCGGCGACACTGCAGAACCTCATTGCCGATCACCTCGCGGGGTATGGCACGCTTGAGAGCTTCCCGTCGAGGGTGGCGATACACTTAAATGACACGCATCCTGCGCTCTGCATACCGGAGCTGATGCGTATACTGATGGACGTGTATTCGTATTCTTGGGAGGCAGCATGGGGCATTGTCGGCGAGTGCGTGTCGTACACGAATCACACAGTCATGCCCGAGGCGCTTGAGACATGGCAGATGGAGCTGTTCCGCATGAAGCTGCCGCGGATATTTATGATAATCGAGGAACTCAACCGGCGGCTATGTCAGGATCTTTGGAAGATATACCCGGGCGACTGGGAACGGATATCGCGCATGTCGCTGATGAGCCAGAACCGCATCAGAATGGCTAACCTGAGCGTGTACGCGGCGCATACGGTGAACGGCGTATCAAAGCTTCATTCGAATATACTCCGCACGACCGTGTTCCGCGACTATGCAACCGCGATGCCCTCGAAGTTCACGAATGTGACCAACGGCATCACGCACCGCAGATGGCTGTGTATGGCGAATCCCGCGCTTGCCGCACTGCTTGATGAGACAATCGGCACGGAGTATCGGCTTGAAGCGTCAAAACTTTCGAATTTTGCCGCGTTTGAAAATGATGCGTCTGTGACAAAGCGGCTGCGTGAGATAAAAAATAAAAACAAGCGTCGTTTCGCAAAGCATATCTTTGACCGCGACGGTGTGGCGATTGATCCCGAATCGCTTTTTGACGTGCAGGTCAAGCGTATCCACGAATACAAGCGTCAGCTTTTAAACGTGCTGCGCATCATTGCGCTTTATAACGATATTCTCGATGATCCGAAAGCGGAAG
>CAZMRH010000230.1:0-2373 GCA_964568705.1 uncultured Lachnospiraceae bacterium | reverse complement strand
CGCCGAGCAGCTTAAAGGTGCAACGGCCGGACAGCTGGGAATCGACGAAGCAAAGAAGGAACAGCTCGTCGATGTGGCAAACTCAATGCTGAACTACGGCGCAGCGGCACAGATATACTTCGGCTACAGACCGACACTGCTCGCAAACAGAAAGCTGGCGCAAGAGGAGCAGCAGACGGAGGATAAGGTAGTGCGCACTAACCGCGGACGTCTTTCAGACTGCGCGACACCTACGACGAGAATCTGGTCGACCTCTCTTGTGCTCAAGCAGAAGATCGGAATGCGCTTCAACATTGACATGTCAATGTACGCAGGAGATGTAGCGAATGTGAAGCTGGTAATCACTAATGCTGACGGAACGGTCAGGGCGACGATAAACGGCGCGGACTTCGAGTATGTCGGCGAAGGCTACAGCTACAACTACTTTGCAACAATTTATCTTGCACCCGAGGAAGTAAACGATATGCTGACAGCACACGTCTGCGAGGGCGATACAATAATCAGTCTCGGCGTACGAGACAGTATTATGGGTTACGCCTACACAATGATAAGCAAGGGCGGCAGCGAGTTGCTGAGCAGTCTGCTCAAGACTGTAGTAGACTACGGCATCGCGGCAAATACTTACGCTGAGTAAGCCGTGCCGGATCAAGCTAAGCAAGCATAACACAAGCCCCGCATGTCCGATAGGATATGCGGGGCTTGGCTTTACGATATGGTTCGCCTGCTTTTGACGGATGCTGCGCGAGGCACTGTGCTTGTGCCGGACACCCGCACAAGGGACGCAGGCACCGCCCGAAAAAACTCAAGCATTACCAATATCCGGCACAAAACATCACATTTTGCCCCAAAATTCATTTTTGTGCACTTTGTATAGCTGTAGAATAATTCCGCGAAACTTTGTAAAACATGCACAAATATTCGATTCAAATATTATGTGAAAAGTACAAAATATTTTTTGTTGATATTCAACAACTATCAGTAAATAATATTTACCTAATGTGATGGGATTCTGAATTATAGCTGAAAATTCGCTAAAAATCACGCCTGATACGGCTCGATATGAACATGACGGACACAAAAGGTAATCTGAATTTACCCAGATTTAAGCATTTGTCGTTTTGCTGAGACATTTTTTTTCGAACGGCGCGTACCGGAGAATCAAATGTAATATTTTTATAAATTTTAAACCACGCGAAAGTGGTAAAAAAATCCCGCAGACACTGCATGCGCGGGATTTTTGCTTGACATGACGGCGGCTTTGTGATATTATATATTGTATTCATTAAATGCACAGGAGGAGTGTTCCTATGAAGCTATCCACAGCCAAAAGGCTTATCGCCGCTATACTCTCGGCGCTCATGCTGATTGGCGCAACAATTCCCGCGTTGGCGGCGGATAAAACAGCGGACCTTTCATCGTCAGGTGCGGGAAGTACACTGGTGGAGATCAGCGAAGATCTTGAAACCTCTAACTACTACACCTACAGTCAGCTTCGTCCGCTTGAGGAAAACCGCGCCGATCCTTCGGACGTGATAGACATTGACGTGACCGGCGGTTATATAACCGGTGCCGTGGATGAAGTTTTCGTAAATGATAACGGCGTGATGAGACTTGCCACAGATGAGGACAAGGCTGCCGCAACGACATCGGCCGATGCGACTGTATCGACGGATGCGACTGCATCGACGGATGCGACAATGTCGACGGATGCGACTGCATCGACGGATGCGACAACGTCGACGGATGCGACTGCATCGAAGGACGTGACGACAACGCAGGATTCGACAATGTCGGACGACAACTCGGCGGAAGTCAGAACAGTCAGTGATCCGGAGATACTCAAGAATTACTCCGGAGACAAGGGCGATTCGCTCAGCATTCCCGATACATCGACCGTCACATGGACGTTTGACGTAAAGAAGGCGGGCTACTACTGCATTACACTCGACTACTGCCCTATCCAGTCGGAGAACAGCAGAGGTGAGATGATCGACATGGTTACGAACATCGAGCGCGTGCTGTACATAAACGGAAAGGTTCCATTCACCGAGGCGCGGCATATCAAGCTTAATAAGAAGTGGACTTATAACTATCAGTCCGACGAGCGCGACACCTGCTTCAAATCGGATACAAAAGGTAACGAGATGCGCCCGACAACGAAGGTCGCCTACGAGTGGCAGACCGTAACTCTCTCGGATGCGAAGGGCTACTACCTCACACCGTTCGAGTTCTACCTTGAGGAAGGCGAGAATTCCATCTCATTTGAGGGCGTACGCGATTTCTTCGCCGTAAAGTCAATTACCCTTGCGGGCTACAAGGCACTGCCGTCATACAGCGACGTTCAGGCTGAATACGCTGCAAAGGGATATCAGA
>CAZMRH010000229.1:0-2393 GCA_964568705.1 uncultured Lachnospiraceae bacterium | reverse complement strand
CACCAACTATGTCGCAGAGAATTGATACAATGATTGTATTCGTTCTCTGCGACATTTTTATGCCCCAATATGCCGTATTTGCAGGCTTTTCGGGCTGCTTTTGCTTCACAGTACCATGCGCTGATGATCGCCTTATACCACGATTTACGCCTTTTGAATACTGATTTTGTCCCCGACCGCCGCCGCACCTCCGGCAAATCGTTAACGAGCAGTATTTTGGTGCATTTTTTGAGCTTTGGTGCATTTGTGGAGCAAACCAGAGTTTTGAGTGTTACTGCGGAAATCGACGCAGTAAAAAGCTCCCCACACCGTTCTCGATGCAGGGAGTCTGTGCCCTTTGCTTATTCAATTTTTGTGCCGTTCATCAATGTAAAAAACAATTCGTCTGTCATCGTAGACTGTAGCTTTTTCCACGACCGCCAGCCAGAGGCTTTCGTCAAATTCCGTAAGCGACCCGCGCTGTTGCTCCATTGTGTCTACAAAGGCTGTGAGCATCGTCCGCTTTATTTTACGTTTTTCCTTTTCGGCTTTAAGGTCGTCTATTCGCTTTGCTATGGCGTTGTACTTTGCCACCAGCTCGTCCTGCTGTTTTTTGTATGTTTTCTGATTCTGCGCTGCCGTCGCGTTTTCAGCGATGTGTTTTCGGTTCATTTCGATAAGTACCTCGGCTTTGGAATATTTCGCAGCGATCTCCTCATCAATGGCTTCGCTGTCGAAAAGTTCGGCAATTGCTAAACGGCACTCGATGATGACTTCATCACATATATCCTGCAGACCGTTCCACGCGGTTATAAACCGCGCCTTTATGTCGTCCTCGGTCATATGCGGCGTCGTGCATTTCTCGTCGTTTTAAATTTGCTGTTACATTGCCATATCACACGACGGTATTTATCGTTGGAATGCCAGACTTTTGAGCCGTAGAAGCCTCCGCAGTCGCCGCAAACAAGTCTCGTCGAAAAGCAGCTTTTACAGGCGTAGCTGCGCCCCAGCGCCTTGCGCCGCGAAAACTCCGCTTGTACCATATCGAAATCCTCAGGGTCGATGATGCCGTCGTGACTGTCAGTGACGTAGAATTGAGGAACCTCGCCTTCGTTCAGCTTATTTTATTTAATATTGACTTTTTATATATAGTATGTTATGATTTTAACAGATATATCAAATAAAGATAAAGGAGAAATATTATGGCCGACATATTAAGAACAAAATCCAGATTAATCAATGACGGTGTTAAATTTTCCTCTGTGGCGAACGAAAAGCAGGAAAGCATAACAACAGATTACGTTTATCCATTTGGCGAAGGTAAAAGTTTTACGTCTCTTGAATTATTCCTTATTAGTTTATCAACATGTTTAGCCAGTACGATAGCCATTACATTAAGAAAGAAGAAAATCGAATTTCTGAAATTAGAAATTTCAGCCGAAGGAAAAAGGCGGGAGGAACACCCGACCTGCTTTGAAACTATTACCCTGACAGTA
Organism: uncultured Lachnospiraceae bacterium; assembly: GCA_964568705.1. Lineage (GTDB taxonomy): Bacteria > Bacillota > Clostridia > Oscillospirales > CAG-272 > CAZMRH01. The sequence continues at coordinate 918 of CAZMRH010000229.1, read as the reverse complement.
AATTTGGCATCATCCAATGCAAACATGGAAGATATGACCGACGTTATTAAGCTATCCGAAGAAAAGTTATGCCCTGTTTACGCTATGGTCAAGGACGACATTAAAATAAATGTCGAATGTAATATTAATCCCTCAATTTAATCAGTAACACAGCATCCATTTACATAATAAACCCGCACCTGTTTGTGATGATAGCGGGTATTACTTACACCTTCCAATCCCGGTCGAGCCGAAGAAGTAGATTAACCGTGTTCCATACCTGCTCTCCGGTCTGTACGTTATCTGCAAAAAAGCCGCCTGTGCTGCCGTCCCTTGATTCATAGAAGTGGGACGACAGCATGATGACGGCTTGTTCTGTTGTTGGCGGCATCGGGTTGTCGGTATAGAAGTTTTCAGTCAGATGCTGATAACTCTCTGCATAACTGACGGCGGCGATGAACAACTGCAGGAGTTTATCGTCCGCCGTGTGTTCCTTGACTTCGTCCAGCATGGCAATGGAATGGCTTTTTGTATTTCCTCGGTATCGCCGATTGCGATTGACATAGGATTGTAAATCATCATAAGCGCCGTAGGTACCATGAGCACCTGTGTGCCCGCCATTGCGATGACTGATACGCCGAGGCAGTCCGTCTACATTGAATTTTGTGAACACATCGCGTTTTTCGCTGTCGAGCAGGAGCGCCTTGTTCATCGCCTGTTCCCAGCGGATTACCCACGGGTCGAGCGTGTATTTCACGAACTCCAGCGTTTATCTTTGATTATCGATAGGGTATTGAGATGTTTTTTCATTTCATCATTTTATTCATAATCATAAAGAGAAATCAGTAAGGAGAATCGGCAAAGGTGAATAGTAAGCAGAAGGAAAATACCCGTCCGTCTTGCGTTTTTATTAATAAAATTATCTGAACAAATCTCAGC
>CAZMRH010000228.1:0-2401 GCA_964568705.1 uncultured Lachnospiraceae bacterium | reverse complement strand
CACCTGCTCAGTCAAAAGCACGCTCTCCGCGTGTTTTGACTTCGATACGGAAGTCGGTTTCGGTGAGCTGTCCGCGCTTGTCTGCGAGCTTCGCATTCGGAGGAAGCTTCACATTCGTCTGTCGGTGAATTAGCGTCATAATCCTGATGCTTTCGGCAAAATTTTATCTTGCATAACCCCTTTTGAAAGTTTTTCGCCAGGCCTTTTTTCAAAAAGGCCGCGTACCTCGTACCCCCCCGCGTACCCCGCAACTACCTTCTCACGATGATCTGGGATGCGTACGGTGAAAGTATCACTTCGCATTTATCCGCCCGGCGCACGACAACGTAAGATTTCGGGAGTTCCGCACCGGCATCGGTAAGGACACCCTGCTGCTGCGCCTTTTTCAGAAAATCTCGCGTTACCGCGGTAGTCACGTTGCCGTCAAGGTCGAACACGCCGCATATATCGCGCCGTCTGACCGTCACGCTCTCATTCAGCTTTACAAACATTATTTGTCATTTTCCTTATCATTTACCGCCGTTGCGGGCATATTTACCGGAACGACGAAGAAAAGATAATTAATTTCGTCCTTCACGTCTTTTTCACCCTTGCCGCCGTCAGCCTTCGTTATCAGTATGCCGGTTTTCGGTGTGTTCAGCTCAATCTTGATCGTCCCGGCATCATCCGCACCGCGCAGCGCGTCCATCAGGAAGCGGCAGTTGAAGCCGATCTGGAATCCTTCGCCCTCACTTGCGATATCAAGCTCCTCATACACGCTTCCGCTTGCAGACGAGGACGATATCTTTAGTACCTTCCCGTCAATATCGAGTTTTACAAACGTGCGCCTTGAGCCTCCGAATTTATCCTCGGTGATGAGCGACGCGCGCTCGATTGCACCTCTCAGGAGCGGCGCGGATACGAACACCGTCAGCGTACCCTTGCCGTTCAGGAAGCGCTCGTAATTAAGATATTCGCCGTCGATCATCCTTGAAAAATACGTAAATTCGCCGAGGCGGAAGATAACATGCTTGCGGGCGAGAGAAATGGTCACATCGTCCTCGCTGTCCTTTAGCGTTTTCATCATCTCGGTGAGGATTCTCCCCGGAATTATCACCTCGCTGTCCGGCACGTCGCCGCCGATATCCGTTTCAGCAAGCGCAAGCCTGTTTCCGTCACAGCCGACCGCGCGCACCTTGCCGTCCTTTATCCTCAGGCATACTCCCGCGAGTGCCGCCTTCATCTCGGCAGTCGAAACGGAGGTCACAGTCTTGTTAATCAGCTCGCGCAGGACATGCTGCGGCATCGTATAATTGCGATCCCCCGACAGAAGCGGAAGCGCGGGAAAAGCATCCGCCGAAGTCGCATTTATCTCAAACGACGAGTTTCCGCCGACTATCGACACATGATTCTTCTCGTCCGCCGAGAACATGATCTCGCCGTCGGGCAGCGAGCGCACTATCTGTAAAATCGACTGCGAATTGATGATAATGCTGCCTTCTTTGAGTATCTTGCAGTCCACCTTAGTACGCAGTCCCTTTTCCATATCGTATGCGGTGATGCGGCACTCTCCCATGCTGTCGCCGGGACATTCGAATAGTATTCCCTCAATCGAGGAAAGCGTGTTTCTTACGGGTGATACAGCCGCTGCGGGCACGATAGCCTCGAGCAGCTCATTTTTGTTGAATATAACCTTCATAATGATTGCCTTTCTGAGTTTTGATTAATGCGTTAGTCTTTTTCAACAGCTTATTTTACAGACCGGACAGTTTTCAACAGGTTGTTGAAAACCCTGTTGAAAACCTGTGTTTTTACTTTTCCGTTCCGTAGTAATTTACGGAATGTGCCGATTTTCGGGCAAATGTGAATTTTTATCCTCACAAGTCAGCCTGTGGAAAAGTAATTTTTCATTTTTGACTAAAATATCTTTTCAACAGGAATGAGCAGAAATTTTTTCCACAGTGCCATGTGTGCCTAATCAAATTATTATTGCCGTTTATTATTCGTTTTATTCAGCCTACCTTGAAAAATATTTTCAACAGACTTTGAACAGGAACTCCACGGCTTCACCGTGGCTTTTCAACAGGAGTCTGATAAAACTATCCTTCACGAAGCCTTATTTTTCAGGGGTTTTTCGACTTATCAACAGTTTCAAAAGCCCCTACGTCTACGTCTACTCTCTTATAATATTTATTTTATTTTATTTTTATATCGTGCGCGAGAAGGTGCGGAGAGGGGGATTGCACTGGTGTGCTGTTTTATATATTACAATTGCACTGCCGCTGTAACCTATGTTGCTGTCAGCTATGCGACAGTCAGGCGGTGTCATTCGGACACTAACCTGTTTAGCTTAAAGCGTGACTATGTTGATACCCATGACGGGTTTTTTCTTGTTACTTTTCTGCGGAGAAAAGTAACCAAA
>CAZMRH010000227.1:0-2410 GCA_964568705.1 uncultured Lachnospiraceae bacterium | reverse complement strand
GAGGACTATAACGCCGAAAACGGTATATCAATGGTTGTTGAGGCGCTGACGAACGATCAGATGACACAGTACATCAAGGATCATAATATTCCGTGTCCCGGATGCGGTAAGTCAGAATTTACGGAAATCCGCAAGTTCAACATGATGTTCAAGACCTTTCAGGGCGTAACAGAGGATTCAACCACAGAAATATATCTTCGTCCCGAAACTGCACAGGGTATATTCGTCAACTTTAAGAATGTACAGCGTACAAGCCGCAAGAAGATACCGTTCGGCGTATGTCAGATAGGTAAATCCTTCAGAAACGAGATAACCCCCGGCAACTTTACTTTCCGCACGCGTGAGTTTGAGCAGATGGAGCTTGAATTCTTCTGCCGCCCCGGTGAAGATATGCAGTGGTTCGAATACTGGCGCGGCTTCTGCCGTGACTGGCTGTTTTCACTCGGCATGACTGAAGAGCACATCAGACTCCGCGATCATTTAAAGGAAGAGCTTTGCCATTACTCCAACGCGACAACTGACTTTGAGTTCCTGTTCCCGTTCGGCTGGGGTGAACTTTGGGGTGTGGCTGACCGTACCGACTATGACCTCAAGGCTCATCAGAACGAGAGCGGCGAGCCGATGGACTACTTTGATCCCGAAACGAACGAAAAGTTTATCCCGTACGTTATCGAGCCGTCTCTTGGTGCTGACCGCGTAACTCTTGCGTTCTTAATCGACGCGTATGATGAGGAAGTCGTCGATGCCGAAAAGAACGACACGCGTGTGGTGCTTCATCTGCATCCGGCACTCGCGCCCGTCAAAGCGGCAGTGCTTCCGCTTTCAAAGAAGTTGTCTGCGAAGGCTGATGAGGTGTTCGCGTCACTTACGAAGAAATATAACGTCGATTTCGATGACGCAGGTTCAATTGGTAAGAGATACCGCCGTCAGGACGAAATCGGAACACCCGTCTGCATCACATACGACTTTGATTCCGAGACCGACGGCTGCGTGACAGTGCGTGACCGCGACACAATGAAGCAGGAGAGAATCGCGATAAGCGAGCTTGACGCTTATATGGAAAACATCGTAAAATTCTGAGCCTGAACGCAAATCAGATTAATCTTAAAATATGAAGCAGGGGGTGCCTACGGATCTGTGAGGCTCCCCCTACGCTTGTAATATTAACTTATTCGGAGGACTATTATGGAGTTTTATTTAGAAAAGAACGGTGTCAGCGCAAAATGTAAGACATTCGGCGGCGAGCTTGTATCGTTTGTCAAGGACGGATGCGAATACGTATGGAAGGGTGACGCAAAATACTGGAGCGGACAGGCGCCTGTGCTGTTTCCGGTAGTATGCTCACCGAAGGACGATATAATAATCACGGGCAGTAAGGAATACCCTATGCCCAAGCACGGTATCGCCAGAAAAAGAGAATATCTGCCGATCGAGATAACGCCGACAAGCGCGGAATTCGAGATTCGCGATAACGCCGACAGCATACAGAACTTCCCGTATCCGTTTATCCTTCGCATTAAGCATGAGATAAGCGAGGACGGTTTTTCGACCACTTATTCCGTTACGAACACGGGCGACACAAAGATGCCGTTCTGTATCGGCGGACATCCGGGATTTTCATGTCCGATGCATGAAGGCGAGAAATTCGAGGATTACAGCATTTTGTTTGACGATATGACAGGCTCGACTACGGTAATCACCCGTGATGACAACGGCTATATGGATCCCTCGCTCGGTACGCTCGACGTGATAAAGAATAACGAGCTTAAGCTTGACTACGGCGATTTCGTACATGACTGCCTCATTATCGAGGGACTTAAGAAAAAAGAAGTAAAGCTCGTCAACAGAAACACAGGTCACGGAATTATCTTCAATTTCGACCGCTTCGACGCGCTCGCAATCTGGACGCCTATTGAAGGCGGCGCACCGTTCCTTTGCTTTGAGCCGTGGAACGGACTGCCGGCATCGGTTGCGGAAACACCGGAACTTACAAATAAAAAGTATGTTGTAACGCTTGACATCGGCAAGACCTACACAACAGGTTACAGCGTAAAGCTTATCTGATGGCGGATAATCTTTGTAACCGCGCATACGTCAGAGAACTGCTTGAACGTTACTCGCTGTCACCGAAGAAGGGCTTCGGGCAGAACTTCCTTGTTAATCCCGACATACCCGAACGGATAGCGCTGACAGCCCTTGGTGATGACGCAGAAGGTCAGTCCGGCGTAATTGAGATCGGGCCGGGCATCGGTGCGATGACGCGCGAATTGTCAGGACTGTTCAAGAAGGTCGTGGCGGTTGAAATTGACCGCGGACTGATTCCGCTGCTCGGCGAAACTCTCTCGGACTGCGACAATGTGACGGTGCTGTGCAGCGATTTTCTGAAGCTTGATCTCGGCAACGTCATTCA
>CAZMRH010000226.1:0-2421 GCA_964568705.1 uncultured Lachnospiraceae bacterium | reverse complement strand
TCTTTTAAGTCATATACTTTAAGAAAAAGCATCCAGACAAGCTGTGACAGCACTTGAACGGTACCGTTTACGCCGTCATCATCACGCATAATGTTTTCCCACGATTTTATCAAATTTCCCAGAGCCATAGTATCCTCCTATTATGCTGTGTAGATTTCTTTTTCGACCTCTGCAAGCATATCTATATATTTTTGCTTACCACCAAAGCCTTTTACAATAGCAGGCGGTGTGTTTATTTGTATAAATTCGGGCATATTTAGAATGCGCATATTTGTGAGTTCATCAATATCGTGTTCACGGTAGGCATTGAGCAACAGTCGAATGATGTCCTGGTTCTCTTTGCTAAACTTTTTCAGGTATCCGGAAACAAGAATACGGTCGATACGCTCACCCTTCGTTAAAGGCTGTTTGTCATATCCAATATAGGAAAGGACATCGTAATCATCCACATTAGCCTCTGGAATGGTGTCTTTCACAAAATCAATGAATACACCGTCGTTGACCAGTTCTTTCAGCAGATTCTGCTTTTTCTTCTGTGCAAGCCATACTTTTTTAAATTCCTCAAAATACGGATACAGCTTGCGGAGGTTATCACGGGAGTAATCGATGATGGAAACAGTTATCAGATTGCCGTTGGCATCAAGATACTCGACCTTTTCATTTACGATACTGACTGAAACACCGTTGATGACATACTTTTCACGTTTGCCGCCGCCTTTGTGACCGCCCGGTTTATTGCCGTTGTTGGGGTTTTCGTCGCCTCCCGGTACAATTTCAGTGCCATCTCCGCAATCATCGAAAGAAGAGTCGCCGGGTTCTTCAACATCGTCACCAAAACCACCGTCTTCACCGACATCTTTTATTCGCACAGGATCTCCGTCAAATTCCGGGTCAGCAAATTTTACATAGTTTTTGCGAAAGTCCATGATGGTGAAATACAATTTGCCGCAGTCCTCTCGGACACGGGTACCTCGACCGATAATCTGCTTGAATTCGGTCATGGAGCCAATAGTGCGGTCAAGGACAACTAATCGGCAAGTTTGGGAATTAACACCCGTGCTCATCAACTTACTTGTAACTGCAATAACCGGCAACGGCTCATGCGGGTCGGTGAAATCATCCAGCAGAGACTTTTCCTCCGAACCGGAGGTAATCTGTGCAATGTAATGCGGATGTTCTTTTGCAAGATCGGCATTCTCATTTACTAGTGCTGTCCGCATACGCTCTGCATGGTCAATATCCTCGCAGAACACAATCGTTTTTGCATAACGGTCTGTTTCTTTCAAAAAATCAGAAATACGCTTTGCCACAAGTTGTGTGCGTTCTTCCACCACCAAAATGCGGTCAAAATCTTTCTGCTCATAAATTCTGTCCTCAACAGGCAGACCATGAATATCCAGCATTCCGGGAGTGGGACGATATCCATTGATGTCAATGTCCAGATTAACCCGAAGGACCTTATACGGAGCAAGGAAGCCATCATCAATACCTTGTTTCAAACTGTATGTATAAATCGGTTCACCGAAATACTCAATGTTCGATGTATCTTCAGTTTCTTTCGGAGTTGCTGTCATGCCGACTTGAATGGCGGAATTAAAGTATTCCAAAATCTCATGCCAAGAACTCTCTTCATCGGCACTACCGCGATGGCATTCGTCAACGATGACAAGATCGAAGAAATCACGATCATAAGCTGTATAGTAGTTTGTATCTCCATTCTTCATCTGGTGATATAGCGACAGATATACCTGATGCACAGTGTCCATTTCGCGCTTTTCAATGCGAAACATCTTTTTGCCAAATGGGGCAAAATCATCACGCATTGGCTGCCCGACAAGGATATCCCGGTCAGCAAGAAAAAGAACACGCTTTGCTGCACCAGATTCTAAAAGCCGCCAGATTATCTGAAAAGCTACAAGTGTCTTGCCCGTGCCTGTTGCCAGAACGATTAGCATACGCTTGTCACCTCTTGCAATGGCGGTAAGAACTCGGTTGATAGCAATCCACTGATAGTAGCGTGGCTCGTGGTCACCTTCCCTGTAGTAATATGGAACAGCGAGCATTTTTTCTTCGGCATCAGAGAAACCTTTTTGAGAACGGTATCTGCTCCACAGTTCGCCCGGGGTTGGGAAATCCTCCATTTGTATATCTTTTGTTTCATGCCCCGTCAGCATTTCACGCATTGTAAAGGAATCACCATTTGACGCAAATGCAAATGGTACATCCATAGCGATCGCATATTTAATTGCCTGTGGTAACCCACCGAGAGGAGAGTGGTTATTATCCTTTGCCTCAACGACAGCAATCGGTTTGTTCGATTTGTAGAATAATACATAATCAGCTTTGAGGGGCCTTTCACGCTTGCAGGTATTGCCCCTGGCAACTATTCGGCCTTTTGTTATGCCGAACTCCTCCTTGATC
>CAZMRH010000225.1:0-2436 GCA_964568705.1 uncultured Lachnospiraceae bacterium | reverse complement strand
ATCGACACTTCTCTCTACATTGAATACTACCTTCCCGTGACCGACGGCGCGCTTCAGCCCGATCCCATCCCGCCGCTCTCACCGACTGACACCTTCTCGCTCACCGCCGGTCAGACACAGACGCTTCTCATCAAGCTGAAAACTTCAGCCGATACTCCGGAGGGTGCGTACAGTGCGGTCATCAGCGTTTACAACTCCGCGGGACAGCAGATCAAGTGTGCGAATGTTTACGCCGATGTGTGGAACTTCGCACTGTCCGAGGAGACAGCGTGTGCGACCTCTATGAACCTTGATTCACAGCTTTTACAGACATACCACAGCGGCGTTACCGACATCTACAAGACCTACTACGATTATCTGCTCGAAAACCGCGTCTGCGCTTACAATCTGCCTGTCGCGGTCTACAAGACGGGTGCGAACGAATACCTCGACAACCCGCGTGTCACATCTTTCCAGATGAGCGAATTCGGCTCGGTCGACTTCGCGTCGCGTCAGCTTACGATAGCCTACACCAAGGTCGCCGCGAACGACACGTGGTTCAGCAAGTCATACTTTTCGAACGTCGTCGATCCGCTGACGGTCGAAGTACTTAATCAGATGAAGACACGCTATGAGATCATATACTCCGGCGTTTCGTCGGTAATTCCCGCATCCCGCACCGACAAACCTTTCAACTTTATCTCGACATTCTTCTCCGATATCACCGTTGATGATGAGACGAATACCGATCAGATAAAATTTATGAGCGATTACGTCAATCTCTGGTGTCCGAAGCCCTTTGCATACACGTCACAGCCCGAGCTTGCATCGGTCACGGGCGCGAAGATCGTTCAGGATGCAAGATGGGACGCTCTGTACGGCACGTTCGCCTCAAGAATGGCATCATTCAAGCAAAGCGGCGACAAGCTGTGGTGGTTCGTGAGCTGGGACACGACGGCCCCGTATGCAAACATGTTCACACAGACTGACGGCGTAACTCACCGCACGCTGTTCTGGCAGCAGAAGCTGTTCGACGTTGACGGTTTCCTGTGCAACAGTGCTAACTTCTGGTTCAGCGCAAATCCGTGGGAGAAGATAAACAATAACGCAAACTATCCCGACGTATACGGCGAAAGCGTTCTCGTTTATCCCGGCAGCAACATCCCCGGACGTACTACCGCCATCAACGGTCCTGTCGGCTCACTCAAGCTTGAGGCGATCCGCGACGGAATCGAGGATTATCAGTACATGACGATGCTTGAGGATATCCGAGGCGACGGTGCAGCGGACACATACATTAACCGTGTCACGACGGGCGTACTCACATACACTACCGACGACGCTACCTATCAGGCGGCACGTATCGCACTCGGAGACGCGGTCGAAGCGGCGGTGAACGGCACTGAATGCACGCATACTTATACATCGCAAATCACGACTCCCGCAACCTGCACGGCGACCGGTGTCATGACCTATACCTGCACGCTCTGCGGCGATACATATACCGAAGAAATACCGATGACGGCGCATACTTATGACAGCGGAACGGTTACGACTTCCGCAACGCTGACTGCAACCGGTATTATGACATATACCTGCACTGCCTGCGGCGCGACATATACCGAGGTTATACCGAAGCTCGCACGCTTAAAGGGCGACCTTACCGCCGACGGCAATGTTAACGCGCTTGATCTCCTCAGGATGAAACTGCATCTTACAGGTAAAATCTCGCTTGCGGGTGATGATGCCGTCAGTGCTGATGCTACAGGCGACGGCCAGGTAAATGCGCTTGATCTTCTCAGACTCAAGCTGTATCTGACTGGCAAGATTACGACGTTATGAGTGCGATTGCTATAATAGGGCATTATTACCAGTTTTTTTGAATAATTTTTATAAAATATCACCCGAAATTAATATTTTTTCATCAAAACCTATTGCAGTCCGAAAAATGTTGTGCTATTATATACTATAATTTTTAAAGAAAACGGAGGGTAACATGGTTATAGCTAATCAGTATCTTAACAGCTTGTATGAAAAAATATGCAGAAAGAATCCGGGTGAATCGGAATTCCAACAGGCAGTGGGCGAGGTTTTCGCATCACTGTCACCTGTGGCTGACCGCCGTCCCGATCTCATAGAAGCAGGTATCTTTGAGCGCATCGCCGAGCCTGAACGCATGGTGATGTTCCGTGTTGCGTGGGTAGACGACGCCGGCAAGGTACAGGTAAACCGCGGCTACCGCGTTCAGTTCAACTCGGCAATCGGTCCTTACAAGGGCGGACTTCGCTTTCATCCGAGCGTGACCGCGTCCGTAATAAAGTTTCTCGGCTTCGAGCAGATTTTCAAGAATTCGCTTACAACGCTTCCTATGGGCGGCGGCAAGGGCGGCTCAGATTTCGATCCCAAGGGCAAGAGCGACGCTGAGATTATGCGCTTCTGCCAGGCGTTCATGACAGA
>CAZMRH010000224.1:224-2471 GCA_964568705.1 uncultured Lachnospiraceae bacterium | reverse complement strand
TAGTAGCTTGTGACCGCGACGCGCGGTAGTCAGCCGTGTTTTCAGCTTTTTCAGCTCCATCCTCGTCGGATTTACTCTGATTTCAGCCATTTTTATCGTCCTTCCGCTCAGTCATTTTCATCCTTCGGCCAGAATTTATCGAGCATTTCGGGCTTGATACGCTTCATCTCACTCCTCGGAAGTATACGGAGAAGCTGCCAACCCAGATCAAGCGTTTCCTCAATCGAACGATCCTCGTTGAAGCCCTGATTGATGTATTTTGCTTCAAATTCATCCGAGAATTTCGCATACAGGCGGTCGACAGGTGTCAGAGCCTCCTCACCGAGCACCACCATCAGCTCCTTTGCCTCACGTCCTCTCGCGTAGCTTGAAAAAAGCTGATTCATCGTACCCGCATGATCCTCGCGCGTCTTACCTTCGCCGATACCCTTATCTTTCAGTCTCGACAGCGACGGAAGCACGTCGACGGGCGGCATGTAGCCCTTGCGGTACATCTCTCGCGACAGGATTATCTGTCCCTCGGTGATGTATCCGGTGAGGTCGGGGATCGGGTGCGTCTTGTCGTCCTCGGGCATCGTCAGGATCGGGATCATCGTGATCGAACCCTCACTGCCTTCCTTACGTCCCGCACGTTCATACATCGTCGCAAGGTCGGTGTAGAGGTATCCGGGGTATCCGCGTCTGCCGGGAACTTCCTTGCGCGCCGCCGATACCTCACGAAGCGCCTCGGCGTAGTTGGTGATATCGGTGATGATTACGAGCACGTGCATGTCGCACTCGAACGCCAGATATTCAGCGGCGGTCAGCGCCATACGCGGTGCGGAGATACGCTCGATCGCCGGGTCGGACGCAAGGTTTATAAAAAGCACCGTGCGGTCGATGGCGCCTGTGCGCTTGAAATCGGAGATGAAGTAATCAGCTTCCTCGAAGGTGATACCGACTGCGGCAAATACGACAGCGAACTTCGTGTCGTCAGTTTTACCGCCGGTTCTGACTTTTGCCTGACGTGCGATCTGCGCGGCAAGATTTGCGTGCGGAAGTCCGGAGCCCGAGAAAATGGGCAGCTTCTGACCGCGCACAAGCGTGTTAAGTCCGTCGATGGTAGAGACACCGGTCTGAATAAATTCCGACGGATACTCACGCGCCGCGGGATTAATAGGTGTACCGTTGATGTCGGGAGTCATGTCGGGGATGATGTCGGGACCGCCGTCCTTCGGCTCACCCATACCGGAGAATACGCGTCCGAGCATGTCACGCGACACCTTAAGCTGTGTGCCGTGACCGGAGAAGCGTACCTTTGAATGTGCGAGATTAAGTCCCGCCGAGCTTTCGAAAAGCTGAACGAGGACGTTCGAGCCGTTAATTTCAAGTACCTTGCAGCGGCGGACCTCACCGCCCGGCAGCTCGATCTCACCGAGCTCATCATATTTTACACCGTCGACCTTTTTGACAAGCATCAGAGGTCCGGCGACTTCTTCTATCGTTCTGTATTCACGAATCATAACAAGTCCCTCCTCATTCGCCTGCGGTCACTGCCGCGCACTCACTGTCTATCGCGGCTCTTATGTCCGCGTACAGTGCTTTGTAATCACGTCCTGCCGTACTCTTGGCACGTCCGATGCGCTCACGCACGGGAAGATCGGCTATCGTCTGAACATACGCGCCGTTCCTGATCGCTTCAAGTGCGCGGTCACGGAAGTAGAGGATGAGCGACATCAGCTCAAACTGTTGATTGAGCGACGTGTATGAGTCGTTTTCCTCGAATGCATCCTGCTGTAGGAAGTCCTCACGGATGCTACGCGCGACTTCGAGCGTCAGTCTGTCCTCGGGTGACAGCGCATCAACGCCGACGAGCTTCACGATTTCGTCAAGCTCGCTTTCAGCCTGAAGAATACGCATAAGCTCTGCGACATTTTTCGTCCACTCATGCGATACGTTGTCGGAGTACCAGCTCTCAAGTCTGTCCCTGTAGAGCGAATACGAATTCAACCAGTTGATGGCAGGAAAGTGACGGCGGTATGCAAGGTTTGAGTCAAGCCCCCAGAACACCTTGACGATACGCAGTGTCGCCTGTGATACAGGCTCCGAGATATCACCGCCCTGGGGTGATACCGCGCCGATAGCCGACAGCGTGCCGTGACGGCCTTCGCTTCCGATGCAGACGACTTCGCCCGCGCGCTCGTAGAACTGAGCCAGACGTGAGGCCAGGTACGCGGGATAGCCCTCATCACCGGGCATTTCCTCAAG
>CAZMRH010000224.1:0-214 GCA_964568705.1 uncultured Lachnospiraceae bacterium | reverse complement strand
GCAGCGCCTCAGCCCAGCGTGATGTTGAGTCGGCGATGACGGCAACCGAGAAGCCCATGTCGCGGAAGTATTCGGCGATCGTGATTCCCGTGTAAATTGACGCTTCACGCGCCGCAACGGGCATATCCGAGGTGTTGGCGATGAGGATAGTCCGCTTCATGAGCGACTCACCGCTTTTTGGGTCGGTTATTTCGGGAAATTCGCGAAGCACGTC
>CAZMRH010000223.1:0-2475 GCA_964568705.1 uncultured Lachnospiraceae bacterium | reverse complement strand
CGGCGCTTTTATGGCAATCGGCAGAGTACTTTACGGAATATACGGCGCAAGGCTGAACCTCAGACATGTACTTTCACTCTCGTCACTTCTGACGCTTGTATGCTACTTCGTCACCATATTTGCACCTGTTCCTGCGCTGTCACTCGCCGGATGTGCAATGTGCGGTCTCGGTGTAAGCATAATGTGGCCGGGTATGCTCGGCATGGTACCGCGCCGTATGCCGGGAGGCGGTGCAATGATATTCGCGCTGCTTGCGTTCGGAGGTGACGTCGGCTGCTCGGCGGGGCCTTACCTTATCGGCGTTGTCTCGGATCTGTGCAGACGCGTACCGCCTCTTCGCGATTTTGCCGCAACCATCGGTATCACAGGCGACGTTCAGCTCAAATCAGGCGTGCTCGCCTCGATGATATTCCCGCTTATGATGTTCATTTGCGTGACTTTCTTCTGGCGGGACAACGGAAAGCGCGACACGTGATAATATAACTGCTTTTTTTGAGGTGATAATATGAAAAGAGCGATTGTTCTCGGAGGCGGCGGATCACGCGGATCATACCAGCTCGGCGCGTACCGTGCGCTGAAAGAGCTCGGGATCGACTTTCAGATGGCAGTCGGCACGTCAATCGGTGCGATTAACGCCGCGTTTATCGCGCAGGGAGACCCGGAGCTTCACGAGCGGTTGTGGGACACGATTACCATCGATCAGGTGATGCGCGGCGGTATCAATCTGTATGAAAATATCGAAGAATACTTCGATCAGAAGCTTGACATTTCATCTTTTCTGAAAATATATGCTAAAAACCGCGGCGCGGATATCTCACCGCTTATCGACATCATCAGTGCAAACATAAGTGAAAAGCGAGTCAGGGATTCCGGTATGGAGACAGGTCTTGTTACCGTGCGCTTCCCCGCATTCACTCCGCTTGAGGTGATGCTGCCGGACATTCCCGAAGGAATGCTCATCGACTACATCATCGCCTCGGCATCAGTCTTTCCTGCATTTCCCGTACACCGCATCGGGAGTCAGGGTTTTATTGACGGCGGTTATTATGACACGCTTCCCGTCAACCATGCACTCGCTCACGGCGCGACGCAGATAGTGTGCGTGGATCTGACCTATTCGCTCACTCATCCGCACATGCTGGAAAAACCGTTCATCACCTACATACATCCGTCGCAGAAGCTCGGCAGCATACTCATGTTCGAGCGCGAGGTGCTTGACCGAAACCGCGATCTCGGCTACCGTGACGCGATGCGCGCATACGGCAGAATCGATGGAATACACTACTCGTTTGACACGAAAAGTCTCAGAAGGTATAGTTCCTCCGCGGAAAAGTTTTCGCTGACGGTCGCACGGCTTGAGGCACTTACGGCGTACAAAAACGCGTTCAACGCGTTAAAAACACCCACTCCGCTCTCGGATGAGCTTAAGAAATACTGCGAGAAGTCCGTCTGTGATACGTCGGCAAGCGAATTTATCATTGCCGCCGAAATATGCGCACAGATGTATAATATTAATCCGTTCAGGCTCTACACGATGCCGGAATTCAATGACGCGCTGTGTGATAAGCTGCCCGTCGACAAAGCCGAGGCACTCCGAAACAAGTACGGCGACTTTTCAGCAACCGATGTGATACCGCTCTTAAAGTCTCTTGACAGACAGCTGCTTCCGGTGCTGTGGGTAAGAACTTTGAACAACAGGTCGATGCGCGCGGCACTTCCGACGCTTGCGGCACTATATCCCGCCGAGCTGCTCTGTTCCGTATATCTCAGGCTTATACTGCCGGAGCTACTTAAGGACACCGACTGAGCCTGTTAACTTTTTTACCGCTTTCCGTATCCTATTGAAATGCGCCGTCCGGTGCGTTATAATTATTTTCGTCAATTATTAAATTACTAAGGAGATAAACCAATGAAACAATACCTTGAAGGCTTCTTCCGCGAGCTTGATTTTCCGGCTGAAGCGTCCGCCTCACTGCTTTCCGATTATGACAAAATCTGTGCGCATCCGCATCCGTACGATATATTTTGTGCAAAGCTCTCGGACTATGAAAGCGATCTGCCGAATTCATTCAAGCCTTACCTTCCCGACCTTTGCGAACTCTCCGATGAATGCGGGATAAGCCGCTTTTCGTATGAATTTCTGATTTACTGCTCGATGTCGCGCCATCTGCGCGAGCTGTACCTCAAAAACGGCTACAGTGAAGCACTCTGGCACGATGCGATGCTCGATCTGCGCTACAAGCTGTTTGAGTGTCATGATCTGCACGGCGTATGGGGCTCGTTCGTTTGCTCCTGGTTCGACCGCTTCTTCAACCTGACGCGCTTCACGCTTGGCAGGCTTCAGTTTGAAACCAACGTATTCGAGGGCAAGGAAGTATGGACGCACGGAGACATCACGCTCATCCCGAAGGAGTCGAAGGTTGTGTCGGTACACATTTCGTCGATTGTCTTTTTTGTGCGCCATTTTAATAATTT
>CAZMRH010000222.1:0-2512 GCA_964568705.1 uncultured Lachnospiraceae bacterium | reverse complement strand
CGTTCCATTCCATCATACGGAACAACGCCGTATGCAACGGCAACGACGGCAACCATTCTTCACCGCGAATAACATGCGTGGTGCGCATAAAGTGGTCATCCACCAAATGCGCGAAATGATATGTCGGTATTCCGTCGGACTTCAGTAGCACGTGGTCGATATCGTTCTCCGTCAGCTCAAGGTCGCCCTTGATGAGATCGGTGACTTTTATCTTATTCTCAATCGAGCCTTCCGAGCGGAATCGGAGCACCCACGCGTCACCAGCCTTTAGTCTCGCTTCAATATCCTTTATCGGACGGTCGCGCCAGACTGCCCATTTGCCGAAGTAGCCGAAGTTCGCTTTTTCAGCTTCCTGTTCGGTATGAGCCGCGGCAAGCTCCTCCTCGGTACAGAAGCACGGATAAGCCTTACCTTCCTGTGTCAGTTTCTTTGCGTAAACATGATATATATCACGGCGCTGACGCTGACGGTACGGCCCGTAGTCGCCGACCTCGCCGTCTGTCGTAACACCCTCGTCAAAAGCGATGCCGTAATGCCTGAGCGCGTCGATGAGTACCTCGACCGCACCCTTTACTTCCCTTTTCGCATCAGTATCCTCAACGCGTAAAAACATGATGCCACCTGACTGATGCGCAAGTCTCTCCGAGGTGATTCCCTGCACAAGGTTGCCGAGGTGGACAAAGCCCGTAGGGCTCGGTGCCGCTCTCGACACTATCGCGCCCTCCGGCAGATCTCTTTTCGGAAAACGGGCTTCAAGGTCGTCCGGCGTATCGGTTACATCCGGAAACAGCATATCCGCAAGACGGTTGTAATCCATAATATTATTCCTTTCTCATTGTCTGTATGTAAGGGTTGAACTGACGCTGACGCTCAAGGCTTGTTATCGAGCCGTGACCGGGGTATACCTTATAATCCCCTTCAAGCGTGCACAGCCGTCTTATCGACTTTTCCATCGACGCATCACTTCCGCCGTACATGTCACATCTGCCGACGCTTCCGTCAAACAGCGTGTCACCGCTGAATATCGAATCGCCGCAGATGAAGCAGCAAGAGCCTTTAGTATGTCCCGGCGTATGTATGACGGTAAGCATCGTATCGCCGAAGGTGAACGAATCGCCGTCGTTAAAGAGAATATCGCAGGGCTTATAGATCTTTTCTTTCTTAAAAAACGTCGTGTAAGCGTTCTTATTGCCGTCCGTGAGACATTCCGCATCGTCCGTATGAATCGCGGCGGGCACTCCGGTTGCAGCCCTGAGCTCACCAAGCGAGAGCATGTGGTCGAAGTGACCGTGCGTGAGAAGTATATATTTCAGCTTTGCGTGACGCTTCTCCGTCACTCCGCAGATTGTGTCTACTGCGGGCGAGGGATCGATTATCACCGCTTCGTTAGTTTTATCGTCTACAAGCAGCCAACAGTTAGCACCGAAGCCGCCAATCGGTATTTTTACTATCTTCAATTCAAACTCCCTATTAAATAGTATTCCAATAATATAGTATAACACAATATTTAACATAAGTCCATAGTTATAGGGTATTTTTTGCGAATTTGCGTGTATGTAATCCAGCCGGGTAGTCGTATGACCACCCGGCTGGATTTACTTTCGGATAACACACATTGATTCGTGTCTTTGTCTTAATTTACGGGTATTTTTTGCTGATGAAATTCAATCTACATCTCCGGTGCAGTCACTACACCTGACTACAGGCTCTCCGGCAATTGTATTTATACCGATTTTTATTGGGATTTTAATTTTAACATGCTGAATTATCGCAAAGTTCATTCCATTTTCACATGGGTTGTGCTCACAGCATATCTCAGGTTTTCCGCAACATTCTGTTTCCACACAGCCGACAATAGTATCGGGCTCTACATTAAATGGAATTATTACATCAGCATTTTTATATCCAACCACGACACAGCCATCTTGATGGCAACACGTAGCATTATCGTCTTGTTCGTTATACCCGACTGCCGGGCTGGTCTGATTTTCATCTGAATAAATATTGTTGTTTTCTGACATCATAAGACCTCCTTTCTTGGTCTAATATACATCTTATGATGCCATGCGATTTTTGTCACTTTTATTAGATTTCCGTCTGAGCTATACATTATATTTTATACCATCGGTTTTACACGATAACAATAAGTAAATTTGCCTCATTATTATGAAATAAATAAGGTGAATGGCTTTTTCGGATTATTCGCCGATTGCTATTGATATGAGGCCGCAATTTCATGAAAGTTCTTAATAACGAGTTAAGTAGCCTCTCCATCCCGTGAATTTTTCCGCAAATTACATATTATGCTTTATCCGGATAAGTCACCGACTTTATTATTTCCACTTCAATAGTTTTCCAATAATATAGTCCCAATAATATAGTACAATTTTACGTAAGTCCATAGAAAGCATACGTTTTTTCGCAAAAGATAAGGGAAAAACATACTCCTCATCTGTCTTTTGATATAATCCCCATAGAGTAGACACCTGAAAAAACAAAAAGTCAGGACTAC
>CAZMRH010000221.1:0-2578 GCA_964568705.1 uncultured Lachnospiraceae bacterium | reverse complement strand
TAGGACCTTCTGTATTTGATTCTTTATATTCCTCTAAATATTATATGGGACATAGTAGTGCTGCTAATAGAAGAAAGATGACTTTACAGCATGGTATGGCGGGAATGACTATAGGTACATGTATTTGTCCTGGATGGGGAACTCTTATTGGAGCAGCTGTTGGTGGTGCTTCCGGTTTGTTAATGACTTCATTTAATACTGGACATAGTGCAGAACAAAGAAAACGACAAGTATACAGAGATATGTTTGTACAGAATGGAGTGTTTATTAAAAATCAAAACGAACATATTTTGTATCAATTAGCAAACGGAGAATATTATAATGTTGGGATAGATGGTAGTGATGGTAGAGCTACATATTTAAATGGAGATCGTAAAACTTTTTATGATAGATCTAAACTAACAGAACAATCATCATACAAAGTACAAGATAGAACAGAGTTATTACCATATGAGATTGATTATACAAATAACTTAGATTACACAGGTAGTTTATTATCTATGGGATTATACTTACTTGGTAATGGAAGTGATTCTGGTAAAACTGGTTCTGGAGAAAATAGACAAATGCTTGGATATTTAACAAATGCTGTAACAAGTAATTCAAAAAGTAGAGAATGGACAGAAGATAATTTTAATAGCATTGTTGCTAATATTAAAGCAGGGTATTCTAGAAACAATATTTCTAGTAAAGCCAATTTAATGAATAACTTAGGATTGTCATATATGCAAGGTAATATTTCAACTACGGATTATAATCAAGCTAAGATGGGAGCTAATATGGTATTTGATAAAGATGGGTTTAATCAAGCAACACAACTTATGACTGATATGGGGAGAAGCTAATTATGGCTAGTATAACTTCAACAGAAAAACCAAAAAATGTTAATTATGAAAATCTAAATTCTAGTGCTGCAACTCAATTACAACTAAGTGCTACTAATCATATGAATAAAAAAGAAGATGAAAAGAAAAGTACTTGGGATACCATAATGGGTGGTATAAAAGATATTGCTTCTGTTGTAAGTAGTGCACAGCAACTATTAAATAATGAAGTTAATAGAGATACTGCTGAATTACAAAATGAGACTGAAGAAGTAAAATTAAATCAGGCTAAAGCACAAATAGCTTTAGATAAAGCTAATGCAGATCAATCTAATGAATTTTATTCTAAACTAGCTGATAGTTTTAAACATGGTAATTGGCAAACTACGTTCAGTACAGGATTAGATAATATAAATTATTTATCTAAAGATAAAAATGCTATGAGATTTATGAAAAATGGACTAGCTCAACAAGGTGCTCCTGCAGAATATATTGATGTATTTGATGATAGTGGAAGATTAAATCTAGCTCAATTTTCAGCAAGAGAAAATGCTAAAGCAGCAAATAAATCTATGCTTTCTGGTAATACTGTTAAAACTGATAAAGAACAAGCTCAAAGACAAAAAGATTGGAATAAACATTTAAATAATGTAGAAAATTTATCAGCTGTATTTTCAACAGAAAATATTAATGGAGATAACTCAAAAATAAAAACTGCTTTTTCAAATATAGGCTTAGATGCAGGTAACGTAGAAGATATGTTAGGTTGTTTTACTCCTGGTGGAAGTTGTTCTGTAGAAATAGTAAATAACTGGAACAATGAGGATATAGAATCTGCTAAACAATCTGCAGCTAATTCTTCTGATTCATCATATCAACAACAACTTACAGATCAATTATCGTCTTTACAAACTACAGAATTACCAGATGAAGATTCTGAGGAATATAACTCAGTAAAAAAATATAATAGTGCTGTAGAAAAAAGAATTAAAAAATTTCCTGCATTAATGAAAATAGTAAATTATAATTATAAAGATCCTATTACTGGAGAAAGTTATGCTAAAGATATTATAATACCTGTAACAAAAGATATACAAAAAAATGTTCAGGATGCAATTATATATTCTAAAAAAAATTCTAAATATGTTCCTTCTATAAAAGATTCCTATCCAAAACAATATAAACAATATGAACAACAGCAATCACAGCAACAAATTCTTAAATCACAGCAACAAATTCAGCAACCACAGCAACAAGGAGAATTAAAGTCTGAAAATAAAGCTATTATTTCGTTGAGAGATAAAATTATTAGTAAGTATAATCCTAATTCTGTAAATAAAGAGTCTTATATAAATGGTGTTTCTAGTTCTATAAGTCAAGTACTTAGTAACAATAGCTCATATACAGAGAGTGATATATATAGTATAGTTAAAAAGAGTTTAACAGATCCTACTAATATAGAATACAAAGGAGCATTAAATGATTTATTATCTGAATATAATAAAGTAATAAATAATAAAAAAGAAAGTAATAAAGAAAGTAATAAAGAAAGTAATAAAGAATCTGTTAATAAACTTAGACTAGACTCAATGATTTAAAAGTATATTATGTTAATAGTTACGGATACATTAAATAAATTTTTAACAGATGGTTCAACAGAAGATCCTCTTAATTCTTTTATAGATAGTCAAGAACAAACAGAACAAACAGAACAAACAGAACAAACAGAACAAACAGAACAAACAGAACAAACA
>CAZMRH010000220.1:0-2608 GCA_964568705.1 uncultured Lachnospiraceae bacterium | reverse complement strand
CCGTCTGTAAAGCACACGCATCAGCGAGAGCCGCAGGCTGATGTACAGCGCGTCCGACGTGCCGCTTGAGAGAAGCGTCACCTCACGTGTCGCTCCGTCATGTGTGTAGGTCATCTCAAGCGCACTGCTTGAGCCGAGCGTCGAATACCGTCCGTCAGTTACTTCGGCGAGATACTCCTCCGCACCGCGGACGATTCTGGGAACTACCGTGCGCCGCAGACTTTCGCTCGCGCCTGTGATCGTATCGTACGCCTTGATATATGCGCGGTGACGTGCGGCAAGGACTGATATCTCCTCGTCGAGCACCGATATCTCGGATGCGATCGCCGACGGCGCCTCGGCTCCCGCGCGCAGTCCGATGAGCTTCGTCTCAAGCTCACGGCAGCGCACCTGCGTGACGTTCAGCGTCTCCTTCTGGAAGCTGCATTCGCGGGTCATGCTCTTTATCGCCGCGCCGTCAAGCGTCAGCGCGTGTTTTCCGTCGTCGGTCGCCATGACCTCGGCGTATTTTTTGTCTGTCTCGTCCTTATCGTCGAGCACCGCACGGTCAAGCACCGACAGCCTTGCCTGTGCGACCGCCTTTGCCGACTGTGCGGCATCAATATCCGCGCATATCACCTCGGCTTTCGCTATTGCCTCATCAAGTGCGGCGGCTGCGTCGTCCGTTTCGGCGACGTCAAGCCTGTACGCCGCGTCGAACGCTTCGGATACCGCGCGGCGACGCTCGCCTTCAGCCTCTTCAAGCTCATCGCGGCACAAATTAAGTGCTGCGGTGATCTCGCGAAGCCGCGCGTCGTCGATGCGGCGCATTTCGATATTATCCGCCATCTCACCGGGCGTCACCGCGTCCCATTTAGACATAACGCGGCGCATTTTCGAGCCCTTCACGAAGTACGAGACGAACAGTGCGACCGCTGCGGCATACACCGCGATATTCGCCGCGCAGACCGCTATCTTTATCATTTTGTCAAGTCCCGGAAGCAGCAGAACGGCCGCGACCGCGGCGGTTCCAATCACCATGATGATTATAAACCACGCAAACACCGCCCCCCGCGATTTAGCCAGACGGCTCACATGCAAAAGGTCCGCGTCCCCGTCGTCGGACGCGGGAGCGAGGTGCGAAGCTTCATTCGTGAGTGACTCAAGCCGCTCACGGCGAAGCGCCGCATTACTCGTAAGGACTGTGATATCGTCCTTCAGCTTTTTAAGATATGTGATGCTGTCGCGGTCGACTCCCGCTTTCGCGAGCGTTTCGAGCCGTCCGTCGGCGTCGGCGATCTCATCCTCTGCGCGCACTATCTCGTCGCACTCACGCTTCGCCGCTATCGCGTCATATGCGTCGATCACACGCGTCAGCGCGCGCACCTTTTCCTCTTTTTCGGCGGAAAGACGAAGTCCCTCATCGTGAGCCGCCTCCGCGGCGATGATGTTGTCACCGGCAGCGCGTGCCTCGGCAAGCCCGACCTTAAGCGCGTCGCGCCTGCTTTTCATCTCATACAGTCTGCCGCCCGCGGAGTTCTTGTGAAGTATATCTTTTCTCGCTGCGTCGAGGCGCTTCAGCGCCTTATCGACGTTTACCGTCTCGTCGGCGGCAAGCATTATATTCTCGACCGATGCGGATATCTCGTCGGAGCTTACCTCCGCGCCCATTTTCTGACCGATGAACGCGGTATTCGCGAACACCTCCTCGCCTACGCCGAAGAAAAACATACCCGCACCCTCGGGACGGCGCAGCTTCTCGCCCGTCGCAAGGTCGATGATGCGTACATCCTCGTGAACGCCGTCATCGCTGCCGTCACCCTTCGTCACACGGCGCAGCTCACGCTCGACGCGGTATCTGTTTCCGTCCTCGGTCGAAAGCTCGATGTAACCTGCCGCCGCTCCCGTTTCCCAGTTGATATAGCGCTCCCGGGGCGACACGGTATCGCCCGACGCAGTGCGTCCGGACAGTCCGTAAAAAATGAAGCGCAGGAACGCGGCGAGTGAGCTTTTGCCCGTTTCGTTCGCGCCCTCGATGACATTCACGCCGGGCGAGAGTGTCACGGTGCGGTCGCGGAGCATTCCGAAGGAATTTATGTGTACGGTTTCGATTTGCATAGGATCTCCTTTGGTTTTGTTATGGCGGTGTTCACCGCCCGTCTGACAATTTGCCGGTGTCGGTCGGACACCGACCTTATTTGGTTGAGCCGTTGCTCTGGTTATACCTATAACGGGTTTTTTCTTCTTTAGTGTTTCTCGCCAAAATTTGCGGGTGTCGTTCGGACACCGACCCGCTTTGCTTAAAGCGTGACTATGCTGATACCCATAACGGGTTTTTCTTCTTTAGTGTTTCTCACCAAAGTTTGCGGATATTGTTCGGACACCAACCTGTTTTGCTTATATCGTTACTCTGTTTATACCCATAACGGGTTTTTTCTTCTTTGTGTTTCTCACCAAAGTTTGCAGATATTGTTCGGACACCAACCTGTTTTGTTAAAAGCGTTTCATAACCGATACCCATAACGGGTTTTTTCTTGTTACTTTTCTGCGGAGAAAAGTAACCAAAAGCCGTTCAGGGGGAAAGGATTCCCCCGAAGCCCCCTTCTGGGGTTTGCTGTAAGCGAAGGCT
>CAZMRH010000219.1:2410-2647 GCA_964568705.1 uncultured Lachnospiraceae bacterium | reverse complement strand
GATTCGCTTATCGCCGTCTCTGTACCATCAAGACCGTCGTATTTCAGCGGTACTTTATCAAGATTTATCTCAAGTCCGTCTGCAAGCTCTCCGACCGCGACTGATACGCCGCCCGCGCCGAAGTCGTTGCACCGCTTGATAAGGCGCGACGCTTCGCGGTTGCGGAACAGTCTTTGCAGTTTTCTCTCCTCAGGCGCGTTGCCCTTCTGAACCTCCGCGCCGCATGTCTCAAGTGAC
>CAZMRH010000219.1:0-2400 GCA_964568705.1 uncultured Lachnospiraceae bacterium | reverse complement strand
TTAAAATTACTGCCGATGATGAGGAACCAAATTGTATTCGTTGCTTTAACCAAATAGCAACCTGAATTCCTGATGAGCTGAAATGTTGGAGGGTTGATATTCAATACGGATTGTTCGCCAGATTTATCGGTGTATTTCATGATATTTTCGAGCGATTCGACGGTATGCGATTTTGACGAGCCTGTCGCGCCTCCGCATCCGTCACGTCCCGTTCTGCCGCCGAGAAGGATGACCGCATCCCCTGCCGCCGGTACTTCGCGGCGGACATTTTCAGCCGGAGTTGCCGCGACTACCGCGCCTATCTCCATACGCTTCGCCGCGTAGCCGTCGTGATATATTTCATCGACCTGACCTGTAGCAAGTCCGATCTGATTGCCGTATGAGCTGTAGCCATTCGCCGCGGTCGTAACGATACACCTCTGCGGCAGCTTGCCGGGTATCGTTTCATTTACAGGACGTGTCGGGTCAGCCGCACCTGTCACACGCATCGCCGCGTAGACGTACGCGCGTCCCGACAGCGGATCGCGTATCGCACCGCCAATGCAGGTCGCAGCGCCGCCGAACGGCTCGATCTCCGTGGGGTGATTGTGTGTTTCGTTCTTGAAAAGTAAGAGCCAATTCTGGCTTTCGCCGTCCACGTCGACTTTGACCTTTACCGTGCAGGCGTTGATCTCCTCGCTTTCGTCAAGATCGGTGAGAAGTCCGCGGCTGCGCAACAGTTTTGCCGCGACAGTCGCAAGGTCCATCAGCGTTTTCGGCTTCTTCGCGCGACCGATTTCGTCTCGTGACGCCATATAGCGATCCCATGCGCGGCGGAGCGTCTCATCCTCAAACTCCACGTCGTCGATCTCCGTCAGGAACGTCGTATGGCGGCAGTGATCCGACCAGTACGTGTCGATCATACGTATCTCCGTGATCGTCGGGTCACGACCTTCGCGTCTGAAGTAATCGCGGCAGAAACGCACGTCGTTTTCGTCCATCGCGAGCGCGTATTTCTTTATAAAGTCCGCCGCCGCGCCGTCATCCATACCGATGAATCCGCGTACGACCTCCGTCTCCCCCGGTACTGCATAATCCGACGCAAGTGTTTTGGGCAAGTCCTGTGACGCTTCGCGGCTCTCGACCGGGTTTATAATGTATTTCTTTACCGTCTCAAGCTGAGAGTCGTCGATTCCCGTGAGGATATACAACTTCGCACACCGCACAGTCGGACGCACTCCCTGCGAGATTATCTGGATGCACTGTGCCGCCGAGTCCGCGCGCTGATCGAACTGTCCCGGCAGATACTCGACCGCGAACATAAGCGAGTCGCCCGCGCCGATCTCGTTATACGTATCGTCCGTCTGCGGCTCGGAGAATACGGTGCCGACCGAGCGTTCGAACAGTTCAGGGGTGATCCCTTCCACGTCGTAGCGGTTCAGTATGCGTACTCCGGCGTGTATGCCGAACATCAGCTCAAGGTCTGACGCGAGAGCTGCCGCTTCATGCGCGAGTCCCTGCTTCTTTTCAACAAATATTCTGTATACCATAATTCCTCCGGAATTCGTGATAATATCTTAGTTCTTGCCGCACTCAAGCGCACGGCTTCCGATATCATGACGCTTGTACGCGTTTTTAAACGTCACGTCCTCCGACGCGCGGTACGCGGCATCAACGGCGTCTTTCAGCGCCGCGGCAGTCGCGGTTACACCGAGTATGCGCCCCCCGCTTGTATAAAGCGAACCGTCCTCGTCCTGCTTCGCACCTGCGTAGTACACCTTCGCACCTGTCACACCATCGTGAATCTTATATCCCGTCTCGTACTTCGCGGGATACCCGTTTGATGCAAGTATCACACAGCACGCCGCGCCGTCCGAGAACTTCACCTCGGTATCAGCGAGCCGCTCCTCCGTGACCGCGAGCATCACTTCAAGCAGATCGCTCTCCATCAGCGGAAGCACGACCTGCGTCTCGGGATCACCGAAACGGCAGTTGTATTCGATCACCTTCGCGCCCGACGCGGTCAGCATAAGTCCGAAATACAGGCATCCTTTGAACGGCACACCCTCAGAATTCATCGCACGCACCGTCGGTATGAAAATTTTATCCATACACTCTTGCACGATGTCATCCGTGTAGTACGGATTCGGTGCGACCGTACCCATGCCGCCGGTATTCAGACCGCGGTCGCCGTCAAGCGCGCGCTTGTGATCCATCGACGAGACCATCGGGCGCACCGTGTGACCGTCCGTAAAGGTAAGCACCGACACCTCGGGACCTGTGAGAAACTCCTCAATGACGACGCGGCTTCCGCTTTCACCGAACACGCGCTCCTCCATCATCGAGCGAATCGCCTCACGCGCCGCATCCCTCGTCTCGGCAATAATGACTCCCTTGCCGAGCGCCAGTCCGTCAGCCTTG
>CAZMRH010000218.1:0-2658 GCA_964568705.1 uncultured Lachnospiraceae bacterium | reverse complement strand
ATCATGCACCTCACACTTTCTCACTTATCTTCTTGCCGAGAAGTCCCGTCGGGCGTACTACGAGCACGACGATGAGCGCGGCAAAGACGATAGCGTTTGCAAACGAAGTTGAAATATATACCTCGGAGAACTTTTCGAGCACACCGAGAATGATGCCGCCGAGCATTGCTCCGGGGATCGACCCGATGCCGCCGAATACCGCCGCGACGAACGCTTTGATACCGGGCATTGCACCGAGAGAATAGTCGAAGAAGGATACCGTACTGCCGAAGAACAGTCCCGCGACTGCCGCAAGTGCCGAGCCGATGGCGAACGTCACGGTGATGGTCTTGTTGACGCTGATGCCCATGTATTCGGCGGCTTCCTTATCTTCAGATACGGCGCGCATCGCCTTGCCCATTTTCGTCTTGTTGATAAAGAGCGTCAGGGCTATCATTAAAACTGCGGTGATGCCGAGGGTGAGGATGGTATTGCTGCTTAAGGTGATCTCACCTATGGTCAGCTTGAATGAGGGGATTACTCCCGACGGAAACTCAAGCGTCTTGCCCTTTGTGATGAGAAGCACTACGTTCTGCAGCAGGTAGCTTATACCGATAGCGGTGATAAGCACGGAGAGTGACGGTGCGCGGCGAAGGGGGCGGTATGCGAAGAATTCGATTGAAACGCCGAGCACGGTACAGAGGAGTATGCTGATGAAAATCCCCGCGACTACGGGGAATTTTAGTGTATTGACTACCACGAATACCGAATATGCACCGACCATTATAACATCACCGTGCGCGAAGTTCAGCATCTTGGCAATGCCGTACACCATCGTGTAACCGAGCGCGATAAGGGCATAAATGCTCCCAAGGCTCAGTCCGTTTATCAGTGTGTTTAAAAATTCCATAACTATTCCTTAAACTAACATTAGTCGGACGACAAAAGTCGTCCGACTGATGTTCATACATTATTATCTTAGAAATTAGTCGCAGACAACGTACTTGCCGTCTGTGATCTTGACAACGATCGGTTCCTTTGTGGGCTCGCCGGTCGCATCCCATGTCATCGTGCCGGTCTGTCCCTTGACTTCGATCTCGGTCATAGCGGCGATGAGCTTCTCGTTGAAGTCCTTGTCGGACGGCTTTGCGCCTGACTTCTCAAGAGCTGCCTTGATCGTATATACAGCGTCGTATCCGTCAGCAGCGAACTGGTCGGGAGTTGAGCCGTACTTTGCATTGTATGCCTTAACGAATGCGGACGTTTCGTCTGCAAGGAAGGGTGTGAGAACCATAATTCCCTCAACTGTGGCCTTGTCCGATACTGTGTCAAGGATACCGTCAAATCCGTCGCAGCCGAAGTATGTGAGATTGGTAAGACCTGCGTCCTTAGCCTGCGTGATGATCGTAGCTGCTTCCGAGTAGTACAGGGGGCAGAATACGAGCTGCGCGCCGCTTGACTTGAACTGGTCGATCTGAGTTGTGTATGTTGCGTTCTTCGCTGTGGAATCGAATGTAGTGATGGTAAGCTCGAACTTTTTGTCCTTCTCAGCCTGACCCTTGAAGGATTCGTAAAGTCCCTTGGAGTAATCGTTCGAGGTATCGTAGATTACGGCTACCTTGGTGACTTCGGGCATCTTCGCAGCGATGAAGCTTGCCGCTGCCTGACCCTGGCTGTCATCGTTGAAGCATATGCGGAAAGCGTTGTCAGCGTCGATGCATGTAACTGCGGATGCTGACGGTGTGAGAAGAAGCATGCCGTCCTTCTGGCACTCGGATACCACAACCGCGTTGCAGCCGGAGGTAACAGCACCGAGAGATACGTTCATTCCCTTGTCAACCAGTGCGCCGTAAGCCTTCTTGGAGTTTTCCTCAACGCACTCGTCATCCTCAAAGAGGAGAGATACGTCCATACCGTTTACAGACTTAATTTCACTTACTGCAAGCTCTGCGCCCTGCTTAACGGAGATACCGTACTTTGCAGCAGTGCCTGTGAGAGGGCCTACGCCGCCGATTACGATTTTTTCGTCGCTTGACGTTTTAGCTGCTGTGGTCTCGCCTGCTAACGTGGTCTCGCCTGCTGACGTGGACTTTGCGCCCGTGTCATCCTTAGAGCATGATGAGAATGCCGCAACACATCCGGCGATCATCATCAGCGCAAGTGCGAGTGACAATACTTTTCTTAAGTTCTTCATAATGTTTCTCCTTTATTCTATTAGGTTAGCAACCTTTTATCATTATATATTATACATTGCCATAAGTAAAGTAAAAGTTGCTTATGCTTTCATAAAATTATCTTATGTATGGTGCTTTTGCACAACGCACGCGTATACGAGCGGAGTTCGTTCGTGGGAAACGTGACGGATTCAGGAAATATTCGTAGAATTTCCACAGATATTTGTGCGGGCTTCATTTGCGTGGTGGGGCTTTTATCCCGCTTGTGGATGTCCGGCGGTGTAGCTCGGACGCCGACCCGATTTGCATATAGCGTTACTCTGTTATACCTATGACGTCCGCGAATATTGTTCGGACACCAACCTGTTTTGCATATAGCATTACTCTATTATACCCATGACATCCGCGAATATCGCTCGGACACCAACCTGTTTTGTTTATAGCTTTGCTCTGTTTATACCCATAACGGGTTTTTTCTTGTTACTTTTCTGCGGAGAAAAGTAAC
>CAZMRH010000217.1:2337-2675 GCA_964568705.1 uncultured Lachnospiraceae bacterium | reverse complement strand
TGGAACGCGCCTGCCATAAACGGATTATCCTCAGGAGCGTTGCAGAATACAACGAGCTTCGCGCAACCGATACAGTTGTTGTCCTTTGTGTATTCGGCGGTACGCCTTACTGCAGTTCCCATCATCCGCACCGCGTCCATGTTGAGTCCCGCCTTAGTTGTGCCGATGTTGACCGACGAGCAGATGTGCGTCGTCTCGGCAAGTGCTTCGGGAATTGCTTCGATGAGTGCGCGGTCACCGGCAGAGAAGCCCTTGTGGACAAGTGCCGAGAAGCCGCCGATAAAGTTGACACCGGTCGCCTGTGACGCCCGCTCAAGCGTCACCGCGTACTTTATCGG
>CAZMRH010000217.1:0-2327 GCA_964568705.1 uncultured Lachnospiraceae bacterium | reverse complement strand
ACCCGATGCACCTGCAAGCAGTGCAATAGGCGTTACCGATATGCGCTTGTTGATTATCGGTATACCGTAAATCTTCTCGATCTCCTCACCGACCGCGACAAGATTGCCAGCACAGCGTGTTATCTTATTGTATATCTTGCGGCATGACGCATCGATGTCGGCATCGCAGCAGTCGATGAGCGAAATGCCCATGGTGATCGTGCGGATGTCGAGATTTTCGTCCTGTATCATGGTAATGGTTTCCATGATGTCACTGATGTTCAGCATATTTAAATTCCTTTGCTCAGATTCTGTGCATGGAGTTGAAGATTTCCTCATGCATTACGTGTATCTTCATGCCTATCTCGTCGCCGAGCTTCTGGAGGCTTGAATCAAGCACCGTAAAGTCGCAGTCAGCGTCGGAGATGTCCGCAAGCATGACCATGACGAACATATCCTGAAGCACCGACTGAGTAACGTCGACGATGTTAGCGCGGCAGTCGGCACATACGCCGCTCACACGCGCGAGTATTCCGAAATTGTCGTGACCGATAACTGAAATAACAGCTCTCATTATTTTATCCCGCTTTCAATAAACTTTGACATGATCAAGCATAACGCGGTCGCGTGCCGAAGTAATCGTGATCTTCAGCTTCTGTGAGACGATGCCATCCCACAGGTCGCGCGCTATGCAGCATATCTTGCGAAAACCGACGCTTGTACCGTTGAATACGGAGTAATCCTGAAGCGCCGACATATCTTCATTGTATAATTCGATTTTGAATGTCTCGATTCGCTGACCCTTTGTAAGATCCTCAGCAAGCTCGATGTAGCGTATTTTCGCCGCTTCCTTCATTGTCACTTCGAATACGCACTGGGTATCGCTCATCTCGGTCACACGTTCGACCGTCGCACCCTCCGCGTGATCTTTGCCGAGCTCGGTATTTATCTTTGCACCGAGCTCACGAAGCCTTGCGACATCGCGGTTATCAATCAGACCGTCGCGGTTCGGCGGTACGTTGAGATTGAGACAGGCATTCCCGCCGACCGAGTTTAAGTAGGTGTTGAACAGACGGTCGAGCGAATGAGGCTCTTCCTTCTCATGCCAGAACCAACCCTTACGTATCGACATGTCGATCTCCGCACCTGCGAACACAAGCCCCTTCGAATACATAATGTTTGAAAGTGAACCGATATCGGGATCGCTGTTCTGCATGTGCGCAAGTGAGCCGATTATCGGTGACGGTGAGGTCTGCATCTCGGCAAAACCGCATAATTCGCTCGGCACTACCGCCCATTCGGCGTGGCGGTGAGTACCCTCCTCGTTGCCGCACCAGCGAACGTCAGGTCCGCGGTCGTTGAATATAGTTGCGTTCGGCTGATATTTGCGGACAAGCTCCCAGTATTTTCTGAAATTATAATCCTGTTTGCCCATATCGCCGCAAGCACCGTCAAACCAGATGTGGAACACCTCGCCGTAGCCTGTGAGAAGCTCAGTGAGCTGGGACGTGTAGTAATTGTTATACGCGTCAGTGCCATATAGCGGCGAATGTCTGTCCCACGGCGAAAGATAGAATCCGAACTTCATGCCCGCACGCTCGCACGCTTTCGCAACTTCTTTAACAATGTCCCGCTTGCACGGACTGTTCATAACATTGTGATCGGTATACTTCGTGTCCCACAGGCAGAAGCCGTCGTGATGCTTCGCTGTGATGACAACACCCTTCATACCTGCCGCCTTGACCGATTCCACCCACTGATCGCAGTCAAGCTTCTTAGGGTCGAATATGTCGGGAGATTCGTTGCCGAGTCCCCATTCGAGATCGGTGTATGTGTTCGGGCTGAAGTGGATGAAAGCATAAAATCCGGTTCTGAACCATTCAAGCTGACGCTTAGAGGGTACTACATTGCCCGCTTCTTTTATAAAATCCTGAAAATCGCTCATGTCGTATCCTTTCGGTTAAATCAGTCGTGTGAGACTACGCGGTGTCCGTCGTACAGAACCACGCCAAAGCCGTCGCCGGGAAAATTGCCGTCGATGAGGCAGTCCGCGAATGCACGGTACAGTGAATTCGTACGCGGGAGCTTGTGCGGGTCACAGTCATAATTATCATATGTCTTTCCGTAAAGTCTCCAGCAGTCCCAATTTTCCTCATGTGGCTTAGCGAAAATTATCTCAAAATCACCGAAGAAGGGACGAAGGTTTGACGTTTCGGGGAGATACTTCATCAGTGTCGGGTAGAGTATCCACGAATGGCATTGGAATACGGAAATCGGCGCATCATCGAAATATGAGCGGTAGAATTCATGCGCGAGGCTGTATGATTTCAGCACCTCATCATGCTTAA
>CAZMRH010000216.1:0-2685 GCA_964568705.1 uncultured Lachnospiraceae bacterium | reverse complement strand
GGTCAGGCGCTGCCCGACACCTGCCCGCTTTTCTGAGAAAAGCGGGGGAAAAGCATACATGCTGCGTTTGGTTTATGCTGTCTGCATCGGACGAATGTCCTGGTCGGGAGCGCGAGGGACCTGTCCCTCGCATCGTACCCCTGCGGTATGCAGGTCAGGCTCCGCCCGTCATGAAGATAATCCCGTAACCCCGTCCTGTGTGAACTCCTCCATGCAGCGTGTGTATGCCGAGAGGGGATCGGAAGCAGCAGTAATCGGGCGGCCTACGACGATATAGTCACTGCCGTTCGCCTTCGCCTGAGCCGGTGTCGTCACGCGCACCTGATCTGCTGCATCACCGTCCGCAAAGCGTATGCCCGGCGTGACGGTGAGGAATTTTTCGCCGCACGTCGCGTGTACCTCCGCCGACTCGCGCGGCGAGCAGACTACGCCGTCAAGCCCCGCGAATTTCGCAAGCATCGCATAGTGATTGACGGTTTTACCCAACGACTCATTTATGAGCAGCTCACGCTTCATCACGTCCTCGCCTGTCGACGTAAGCTGAGTTACCGCGATAAGCAGAGGCCGTGTGCCGCCAGACCTTGTCAGACCGTCGAGTGCCGCCTCCATCATCGCCACAGTGCCCGCCGCGTGGACGTTGCACATGTCGATGTCGAGCGCCGAGAGTACCGCCATTGCCTTTTTTACCGTATTGGGTATGTCGTGCAGCTTCAGATCAAGGAATATTTTATGTCCCCTCTCCTTGAGCCGCCTGATTATCTGCGGCCCTTGCGCGTAGTACAGCTCCATGCCGATCTTCACGAACGGCCGCGTATCCCCGAACCGTTCGAGAAACGATACCGTCTCATCCGCCGAATTAAAATCACATGCGATTATCACATCACGTCCCATCAGTGTGCACCTCCGATTATATCTGTTAGTTTTGTTATGCCGTATTTCTCCATCACGCGAGGTAAATCGGTAATTATGTCGCGGCAGGCGTAAGGATTCACGAGATTCGCCGCACCCACTTCAACCGCCGTCGCGCCCGCGAGCATCATCTCTATCACATCCTCCGCCGACGCGATACCGCCCATTCCGACTACCGGTATCTTTACCGCGGCGTATACCTGATACACCATCCTGAGTGCGACGGGAAGTATGCACGGCCCCGATACACCGCCCGTCGTATTCGCAAGGAGTGGTTTTTTCGTTTTCAGGTTTATTCTCATGCCGAGCAGCGTGTTGATGAGACTCACGCCGTCAGCACCCGCCGCCTCGCATGATTTCGCTATCTCAGTGATGTCCGTCACGTTCGGTGAGAGCTTGATAATCACGGGCTTTGTCACCGCGCGTCTGACCGCATCAGTTACTTCATATGCCGATGCAGCCGTTGTGCCGAACGACATTCCGCCGCCGTGGACGTTCGGGCAGGAGATGTTCACCTCAATCCAGCCGACCTGCGGCACTTCGTCAAGCCGCTCGCACACGGTCACGTAATCGGGGATCGAAAACCCGCTGACGTTCGCCATGACAGACTTTCCGAAGCTTTTCGCGAGCTTCGGCAGCTCCTCAGATATCACCCTGTCAACGCCCGGATTTTGAAGTCCGACGGAGTTGAGCATACCGCCTGCACATTCGGCGATACGCGGAGGTGCGTTGCCGTACCGCTCACTTCTCGTCGTACCCTTGAAGGAAAACGTACCGAGCATGTTTATGTCGTATAATTCCGCGAACTCGTACCCGTAGCCGAATGTGCCGCTCGCGGGTATCACCGGATTGTCAAGCGGCAGTCCGCACAGCGTTACTCCTGTGTCCATATTATCTCCTCCCTCTCGAAAACCGGACCTTCACGGCATACGCGCTTGCTGCCCGATCTCGTCATTATCGAGCATCCCATGCACGCGCCGAAGCCGCATGCCATACGCGCCTCAAGGCTGAATTCGCCGCCAGCGTCCGTCACGCGGTCAATTGCCCGCATCATCGGCAGCGGCCCGCACGAATAGATGAAGCTCGGACTTCCGCTCATCGCGTCGGTCACAAAGCCGCGCGTACCGTATGTTCCGTCGGCGGTCGTTACAGTGACGTGCGCGCCGAGGGAAGCGAATTCCGATTCATAGAACACTTCGTCAGCCGTGGCAAAACCGAGTATTACGGACACGTTCTTACCCTCGCGGACAAGCTCACGGCACAGCCAATACAGCGGT
Source organism: uncultured Lachnospiraceae bacterium (assembly GCA_964568705.1). Taxonomy (GTDB): domain Bacteria; phylum Bacillota; class Clostridia; order Oscillospirales; family CAG-272; genus CAZMRH01. The sequence continues at coordinate 499 of CAZMRH010000216.1, read as the reverse complement.
GCCACGCCCGCGCCTCCGCCGATAAGCAGCGGTTTGTCGCCGCTCTTAGACGTATCAAAGCCGTTGCCGAGTGCGCTGAGCAGGTCAAGCGATGTGCCGACTGTCAGCTCCGCCATATCGGCAGTTCCGCCGCCGACTACCTTATAGATGAGCGTAAGTGACGTTTCGTCCTTGTCGCACACCGAGATCGGGCGGCGAAGGAATCTGCCGTCAAGCTGAACGTCGACGAATTGACCGGGCGTGGTGAGGCACGACGTATCGCCGGTGAGTATCATTTTGTAAGTTGCGCGCGCGATGATGTCGTTCGCCGCGACGCGGTAGATGGATTTTAGCATAGCACCTCCGTATGGACAAATGAAAACCTTTGATGGGCGGATTATGTTTCCGCCTGCCGCTTGTCTGTCGAAATTGTTCGGACACCAACCTGCTTTATTTATATTGTTAATCTGTGTATACCCATGACGGGTTTTTCTTTGTTACTTTTCTGCGGAGAAAAGTA
>CAZMRH010000215.1:0-2710 GCA_964568705.1 uncultured Lachnospiraceae bacterium | reverse complement strand
AGCTCACCGAGAGACTTGAACCACATCTTCGCGTGTTCCTTTTCATTGTCGGCAGTCATCGTGAAGATTGCGGCGATCTGCTCATAACCTTCCTTCTTGGCGACGCTTGCAAAGTATGTATACTTGTTTCTCGCCTGTGATTCGCCTGCAAAAGCGGTTCTCAGATTCTGTTCTGTTTTTGATCCCTTAAGTTCCATGATATCCTCCGTAAATTTAATTTTTATTTTTGCATTCATCACAGATGTAATGAATTGTCAAACAATAATACTCAATGGGCATCCCGCATTTGTCCTCGATAATATCGGTGATGTCGGGAATGTCCGCGTCGCCTACTTGGCCGCAGATAGAGCAGACCGTATGCGCATGCTTTACGCAGCTTTTATCAAAGTGAATCGCCGCATCGTCAAACGCAAGGCGATCGATTATTCCTTCGACGGCAAGCTGCGAGAGATTGCGGTACACTGTCGCAATAGAGACTGACGGAAAACGTTTCTTCATCTCAAAGAACACTTGCTCTGCGGTCAGATGCTCGCCGGAAGTTCGTATTATTTCAAGTATAGCGACTTTGTTTTTTGACATAATAACCTCAAATTAAGAATAATAATCATTCTCATCTGCTCTATCATACATGAGTAAGAAAATTTTGTCAATAGATTTTGAAAAATAATACAAAAATTCTTCTCCGGATAACTTTTGCACAATATACTTGCTTTTGGACGAATAATATGATACAATTACTGTGAGAAAAATAACCGGAGCTACCGGATACACAAAGGCGGTGTAATTATGGCTATGAACGGAGAAGGTATATTCTTCAAAAACGCAATGAACGGTTACAAGAGAGAGGAAGTCAACAGTTTTATCATTGACATGAACAACAAGCTGAAAAACGCCACCGAGACTTATAATCAGGAGAGAGCCGCACTTGAACGCAAGATAGAATCACTTAAAGAAGCAAACACCGATATCGCCAAACAGCTTGAAGAAAAAGACATGCTTACAAAAAGCGCACTGGCCGAGTATGAGGTAAAGTATTCCGCCGTCTGTCAGGAGATAGAAAAGGCAAAGGAGCACACTGAGGAACTTGAAGAAAAACTTGCTGAACTTGAAGCGGAGAATGAGCGGCTGAAAGCGGATATTGCACAGAGTCCCGCAGAATCCGAAATACCGCATAATAACGAAGCAGATGAAGCGGTAATTGAGGAGCTGCGCGCAAGGGTTGCGTCACTTGAAGCGGAGCTTTCACAGGTAAATGAAAATTCCTTTCCTGACTTCGATGTAACTGAGGATGCCCAGACAAACACGGGCAATACCGAGCTTGACGAGATTCGCAGTGTAAACGCATCGCTTGAAGCCGAAATTACACTGCTTAATGTAAAAATAACATCACTTGAAGCTGAGCTTGCGGAATCAAGAATAAATTCCGATATAACATATATAGCTGACGATTCCGAGCAGAATGAACCGTTCTGTACTGACGATAAAGCAAATGAAGAATCAGTCTCGGCTGACGATACTGGAGAAAACGGAAATGACGACATAACAACTGCACTTGTAGCGCAAATATCAGATCTTTGCGGTGAAAAATCCGCACTTGATGCGGAAGCGGCAGAGCTTCGCGCAAGAGTATCGTCACTTGAAGATGAGCTTGACAAAGCACTTGCAAAGCAGGCTGAAGCGGCTGTGCCTACAGTCGTTTATCAGCATCCGGATGACAATGAGCTTGCAGGACTTCGCAGTGACAAAACATCGCTTGAGGCGGATGTAGTGGTGCTTCGCGCAAAGGTAGCCTCACTTGAGTCGGAGCTTGCTGATACACGCACTAAGGCTGCTGCCGCGGTCGGAACTTGTGACAGTGAAACAAAGGAAAAGGCAAGAAAATATGATGAACTCAGAGACGGCGTGGGAGAAATAATTTTGAAGGCAAACGTAATTTCCGTCGAGCTTGTTGAAAACGCAAGGATGGAAGCGGAAAAAATTTTATCCGAGGCGAACGGACGTGCAGAGTATGTCAAGTCGCAGCTTACCAAGACCGCGACGGATATAACAGATTTTCTGAGGCAGCTCAGTTCACGTGCGGAAAGTACGGCAAGCTTTACGTCCGTTGTCAGCACCGATACCGAAAAAGAAAAAGATGACTGAAATTAATGTACGTGACCTGAAAAGCGCCGCCGCGTCACTTAAGGCAGGAGAAAAAATACTTCTGTCGGGCACTGTCTTTACCTCGCGTGACGCGGCTCATAAAAGGATATTCGGGCTTATCGGGAGCGGCGGAACGCTTCCTTATGATATTGACGACGCAGTTATTTACTACGCCGGACCCACTCCCGCGGTACACGGTATGGCGATAGGCGCGTGCGGACCTACTACATCGTCGCGCATGGATAAATACGCGCCGGCGATGTACGATATGGGACTTGCGGCGACTATCGGAAAAGGTCCGAGATCGGCAGATGTTGAGGCAGCAGTCGTCAGAAACGGCGGACTGTATTTGTGTGCGCTCGGAGGCGCAGGTGCGATGGCTGCCGAGAGGATCAAAAAATGCGAGGTCATTGCATTTAACAATCTCGGCTGTGAGTCGGTAAAAAGACTTGAATTCTACAAATTCCCATTATTCGTAGGAATAGACACACACGGAGGTAACATATTCAAAAGAAGCTGAGCTTTGGAGGTACATTCGTGGAACAGAATATAAAAATCAAACTCGGTG
>CAZMRH010000214.1:0-2734 GCA_964568705.1 uncultured Lachnospiraceae bacterium | reverse complement strand
CTGCCCGTTACTTTTCTCCGCAGAAAAGTAACAAGAAAAAACCCGTCATGGGTATAAGCCAATTTACGCTTTAAGCAAAGCGGGTTGGTGTCCGAACGACACCGCCGTATAAATGCGAGACAATCTCCGAATGCGAAGCACGCAGACGTACACGGACAGGTCACCGAAACCAACTCCCGTATCGAAGTCAAAACACGCGGAGAGCGTGATTTTGACTGAGCGGCTGAGCCTTCGATTACAGCAAACCCCAGAAGGGGGCTTCGGGGGAAAGCTTTCCCCCTGAACGGCTTTTGGTTACTTTTCTCCGCAGAAAAGTAACAAAGAAAAATACGTTATGGGTATAAGCCAATTTACGCTTTAAGCAAAGCAGGTTTGTGTCCGAGCGATATCGCCTGACATCCGTCGGGCGGATATACCCCACCCATATGGGATAACAGATAAGCAAAACTCAGTACGCATATATGCAAAACTTGTCGGTTTACGAGTAATACCGGTAAACATAAATTAATATCATAAATTTTTTTGGAGGTATTCATATGAAAAAACTGTTATGCGCACTGCTCTGTACCGCGCTGCTCATCCCGACCATGGCATCATTTACTCCCGCGACGGCTATGACCTACAAAGGCTCGCCCGCAGTATGCATGACCGATGGTGACGCGAACGGCGACCACACGGTCAATACCGCCGATTCGCTGTGCCTGAGACGCTATCTCGCCGGCATCGTATCGGATGATACCCCTGACATCACCACAAACTGCGACATAAATCTTGACGGCACGCTCAACACACTCGACGCCCTTCAGCTCAAGCTCACGTTCGGCGGCATTACATCTGATAATCCCGTCGGAAAGCTGACCATCGGCGGCGCGGACATATCAGAGTTCACCATATTCAATGCGACGCCCGATAACGAAAACGTCACCTATGCCGCAAAAGAACTTGCCCACTACCTCAACTTTGCGTGCGGTACAGAGCCTGCGATCACGACTGTTAAGCCGGACGGTGCAACCATCACGCTCATCGCCGATACGACGGGCGCACTCGGCCTTGAAGGATACCGTATTACCGCAGGCGCGTCATCACTTGAAATCTGCGGCGGATATAAGCGCGGCACGCTCTACGGTGTGTACGACTTTCTTGAGAAACACGTCGGCTGGCGCTTCATCGGCACAGCCGATTCCGTCATATACCGTCGCCTCGCCGTATCGATGAAGTCCGGCACGACATACAGCGAAAAGCCTGTGCTTGAATACCGCGACGTAAATACCGAGGCGTTCGACAACGAATCGATATCCATCAGCACATACGCTTTGCCGCGCAAGATCAATTCCTCCACAGACCGCTGGAACATCGATAGGGCAAAATACGGCTTCGGCATTTCGCGCCTTCTTTATAACGCGCACTCGCTGTACGGCTTCATCCCGTCGGTACCGGAGGATAAGCAGCCGTGCCTTGCAAGCCCTGAAAACCTTACGGAATGTCTCTCGAACATGCGCACACTCCTTGATGAGCGCATCGGACAGGGACAGAAAATCGGTAACGAGATATCTACCATCTCCTGTACATACAACCCCAACGATAACTACTGCACCTGCCGCACCTGCCGTCTCACCACGCGGGACGAGGAGTCGCCGTCCGCGATGCTCGTACAGTTCGCCAACAAGGTCGCGGATGTGCTGTGCGCCGAGTATCCGGGACTGAAGGTGTACGTGTGCGCATACAGTCAGACGCGCAAGCCACCGAAAACCTTCACCTGCTCGGACAACATCGTCGTCGGCTACTGCTGGAACGGCTGCGAGAATCACATACCGGGTATAGAGTCTTGCACCGAAAACGGTAATGTGCTCGGACACTCAAATACGACGGAGTGCGCAAACTTTGAGAAATGGGCGTCGATATCGAAGGTCACATACGTCTGGTACTACCTCACGAATTATGCCTACCGCATGTCGCCCGCGCCCAACCTTTTCAACATACTCGGCGACGTAAAATACCTCACCGGCGCGGGTGCCGACGGTATCTACGTCGACGGAAACACGAACGGCGCGACGGAGGATATCAAGAGTTATATGATGTCGCGCGTGCTGTGGGATCCCGATATGACCGAAGCTCAGTTCGACCGCCTGCTCGACGAATACCTGTACCTCTATTACGGCAACGGCTGGCAGGAGATACTTGAATACCTTAAGATGCAGGACACGGCCGGGGATATGTGCGGTTGCGTGCTGCTCAACTACGAGTGGCCGTTCGACATGGTCTCGCGTGAGTATTATCACGACAACGCGGAAAAGATGCTCACTCTGATGACGGACGCATACAAAAAGACGAGAAACGAAGTTCAGCAGAATCGCATACGCAGTCTGTCGGTGCACATCTTCTTCCTGTGCGGATGTGCCCAGTACGACGACTTCTATGTGAACGGTAATACGGAGTTGCGTACCAGATATAAGGATAACTTGCTCTCGATGATGAAATGGGCGAACAAACACGGGATACTCGTCGACCTCGAACGCGTGATGCCCGAGAGCGTGACGTTTGAAGTAAACCCGATGCAGGAGATCTATGGTATCTCCGGCAGTCAGTTCGACTGACGGGGGATACGATGCGAGGGATCTATCCCTCGCGCTCCCGACCAGGACATTCGTCCGATATAGTCAGCTTAAGCCGAACGCAGCATGTATGCTTTTCCCCCGCTTTTCTCAGAAAAGCGGGTAGGTGTCGGGCGAAGCCT
>CAZMRH010000213.1:0-2736 GCA_964568705.1 uncultured Lachnospiraceae bacterium | reverse complement strand
TCGGCGAAAATCGCCACTGACCTGCTGACGATAAATTATCCGTCAAGCGGATAATTTATCGCAGATACAAGGTAAGCTTGAAAATCGTTCATTCACCGACAGACGAATGTGAAGCTTACTTCGAATGCGAAGCACGCAGACATACGCGTAAAGCAAACCGACGCAGACTTTGTATGCAAAGATAAAATTGCACGGCGAGTGCAATTTTCTTTGCAGGTGAGCCTTCGCTTACAGCAAACCCCAGAAGGGGGCTTCGGGGGAAAGCTTTCCCCCTGAACGGCTGCCCGTTACTTTTCTCCGCAGAAAAGCAACAAGAAAAAACCCGTCATGGGTATAAACAAAGTATCGCTTTTATCAAAACAGGTTGGTGTCCGAACGACACCGCCGAACGACATGGGCGACCACATATGGCTTGCGGAGCCACATCCGTCGGGCGGCAGACGCCCCGAATACATTGATAATAAAAATATAAAAATTTAGATAGCAGGTAATATTATGGCAGAAAACAGCAAAGTGCAAAATTACGACGAAAATCAGATTCAGGTGCTTGAGGGACTTGAAGCCGTCCGTAAGCGCCCCGGTATGTACATCGGTACAACCTCGGCCAGAGGACTTCATCACCTTGTCTACGAGATTGTAGATAACTCCATTGATGAGGCGATGGGCGGCTTCTGTGACCGCATCGTGGTCACAATCGAGACTGACGGCTCCGTATCCGTGCAGGATAACGGACGCGGCGTCCCAAGCCAGATGCATCATAAGGCGCACCGCCCGACGCTTGAGGTCGTGTTCACCATGCTTCACGCGGGGGGTAAATTCGGCGGAACAGGATACAAGATCGCCGGGGGTCTGCACGGCGTCGGCGCGTCAGTCGTAAACGCACTGTCCGAATGGATGGAGGTTGACGACTGCTACGAGGGCAAGCGGTACACGATGCGCTTCGAGCGCGGCGGTATCGCAAGGGAGTTCGCGTGCGCCGGCGACTGCGGTGACAAGCACGGTCTGTACGTTCGCTTCATGCCCGATCCGAAGGTGTTCGAGGAAGTAAACTTTGATTATGACACCTTACTGACGCGTATGCGTGAGCAGTCGTTCCTCAACGCGGGGCTGAACATCGTTCTCCGCGATATGAGAGTGACCGATGAAGAGGGCAATCATCCCGAGGTGGATCTGTGCTACGAGGGCGGCATAAAGTCGTTCGTCGAGTACCTCAACGGGCTCAAGCACTGCGAGCTTATCCACCGCGATGTCATCTACATGATCGCCAAGAAGAACGAAATAACCGCCGAGGTCGCGTTGCAGTACAACGACACATACAACGAGACGCTCATCACGTTCGCCAACAACATGTCGACGGTAGACGGCGGTACACACGAGGTCGGATTCAAGTCGGCGCTGACGAAGGTGATAAACGACTACGCCAAGAAGTGCGGCGCGCTCAAGGACGCGGACAAGAAGCTGTCGGGCGAGGATACGCGGGAGGGACTGTGCGCGGTCGTATCGGTGAAGCTGCCGGACGCGCAGTTTGAAAGTCAAACGAAAGCGAAGCTCGGCAACAGCGAGGTGCGCGGCATCGTCGACAACATCGTGACGGCAAAGCTGACTGAGTTTTTCGAGGAAAATCCGGCGGTCGGCAAGGCGATAATCGACAAGGCGCTTGCGGCAAGCCGTGCGCGTGAAGCAGCGCGTAAGGCGCGTGAGCTGACGCGTCGAAAGAGCCTGATTGAAGGCTCAAGTCTGCCGGGCAAGCTGGCCGACTGTCAGGAGAGGCGCGCGGATCTTACCGAGCTTTATCTTGTCGAGGGAGATTCCGCAGGAGGATCGGCAAAGAGCGGCCGCGACAGCCGTTTTCAGGCGATACTGCCGCTGCGCGGTAAGGTTCTGAACGTCGAAAAGAGCAGGCTTGACAAGGTCTACTCGAACGTATCGCTAATCCCGATAATTCAGGCAATCGGCTGCGGCATCGGCGAGGATTTCGATATAGACAAGCTGCGCTACGGCAAGATAATCATCATGGCGGATGCCGATGTCGACGGAAGCCACATTCAGGTGCTGCTGCTGACGTTCTTCTTCCGCCACATGAAGAAGCTCATCGAGGAAGGTCACGTATACCTCGCTCAGCCACCGCTTTACAAGGTGAAGCGCGGCGCAAACGAGAGGTACGCGTTCTCGGATGAGGAGAGGGATAAATATATCGCGGAGCTGGGCGGCAAGGCTGAGGCGGAGCGGTACAAGGGTCTCGGCGAGATGAACCCCGAGCAGCTGTGGGAGACGACGATGGATCCCGAGACGCGCACGATGCTGCAGGTCGGTATAAAGGACGCGATCATGTGCGATGAAGTGTTTTCCGTCCTCATGGGCGATAAGGTCGAACCCCGCCGCGAGTTCATCGAGAAGAACGCGCGGTATGCGGAGAATATTGATATTTGATGCTTAATCATGTACAGTCACGTGACTGTACATGATTAAGAAGGAAGACGAGGTTTTCTCTCATACGGGCAAATGCCCGATGAGGAGAAAAGGGGAACGACGTGAGGGACAGTGTCCCTCACACTCCCGACAAGGGCTGACAGAGCGAAAACAGTGTAAAGCGTCAGGTTTTATCGTTCATTCAACAACAGACGAATGTGAGACAATCTCCGAATGCGAAGCCCGCAGACATGCGCGACAGGTCACCGAGGCAGACTCCAGTATCGAAGTCAAAACACGCGGAGAGCGTGCTTTTGACTGAGCAGG
>CAZMRH010000212.1:0-2744 GCA_964568705.1 uncultured Lachnospiraceae bacterium | reverse complement strand
AGTGTAGTCCTGACTTTTTGTTTTTTCAGGTGTCTACTCTATGGGGATTATATCAGTTACTCCGCCGGGTGATTTTTATATTTTCGCTTTCATAGTCCGTATATTTTGTTCGGGAGTTTATCGGTACTGAATTAAAATAATAAAAAAGTATTTTCAATACTCTGATTTTCCGAATGGCTTGCCATTTCCTCTGTAGCTGTTATTGATGAAATAGGTGTTCACGGTTTCTCATGAAAACTGTATTACAGATTTTCCGTCAATTAATATTTCAAAAATATGGCAGCAATCCATGCCGGGATATGCCGCCCAATTGTAGCGAACGCGCCCGCGAAGACTGTCCGCAATCATTTATTCCTAAAGCTATTTTCGCACACCACTCCATAAGCTTAATACTTTCCATTTGTCACCTCACAGCTTAAACACAATTCCTATCACAGCCGCTACCGCGATATATATTATCGGATGCGCTTTGAACTTCAGAATCGCAGCGAAAAAGAGTACACCCAGTCCGACAGCAGGCAGATTCACCACAGCAAGAATGTTTGCACCCGAAAATATAGAAAACAGTTCACCTGTAAGGAATGTCGCGGCTGCCGTGCCTAGTCCGGCGGCGACGATGAGCGCGCAGGATGCCGGACGCAGTGCGGAAAATACGGAATTTACAAGCGGTGCATCACGGAATTTTTCAAGAAAGCGCGATATTATTACAATTACGATGAGCGACGGCAGTACAAGCGACAGAGATGCCACAATTCCGCCGAGTACGCCCGCGATCGTGCATCCGGTGTACGTCGCCATGTTGATGCCGATAGGACCGGGCGTTGATTCCGATATGGCAATCATCGAAAGCACATCATGATCGGTGAACCATCCGGTGTGCTGACCAATTTCGTACAGGAAGGGAAGCGTGGCAAGTCCGCCGCCGACTGCGAACAGTCCTGCGACAAAGAATTCAAAGATCAGGCGAAGTATCGTCATTTACGCTCACCTCCGCTCCGTTTTTTGCTTATGGGAAGCATAACCGCACCGAGCAGCGCGACTGCGATTATCAGTATAGCCGACGGCACATTAAATACGACTGAGGCTATAAGCACCGCCGCGAACACAGCGATGCTGTATGCGTTTATAAACGATTTTTTCGCAAGCTTCACGACTGCCGAGGCGATGAGCGCGACTACGCAGATGCGTATTCCGGCAAGCGCGTGGATGACGTATTCGTTGTCGGCGAAATTTTTCAGAAGCAGTGCGATAATTGTAATTATAATGATTGACGGAGTGACGACACCGAGCGTTGCTGCGATCGCGCCTGAGATTTTTTTCAGCTTATAACCGACAAAGGTGGCAGTATTGACCGCGATAACACCCGGCGTACACTGACCGATTGCGAAATAGTCCATCAGCTCATTGTCGTCGACCCATTTGTAACTTTCGACAAGCTCACGTTGAAGCATCGGCAGCATCGCGTAGCCGCCGCCGAAGGTGAATGTGCCGATTTTTGCGAAAACAAGAAATAACCTGAGTAATTCTTTCATTTATAATACCTTAACTAAGCATATTTCTGAAACTGTACGTCAGCTATAAACATGACGCTTTAAGCAATACTTTGTCCGAACAAACCCGTGATGAAAGTTTTATGCCATGCTTTCCTTCAAGAGAGCCGCGGTTTTTTATCCGAGTATTTCTTCGGCATAACGGACGGTGTCCATCGCGGTGGGGCAGTATTTGTCGGCACCTATCATCTCGGCGTATTCGGCAGTCATGACAGCGCCGCCGACAACGACCTTACAGTCAGGTAGCTTTTCTCGCATCAGCTTTATTGACGTTTCCATTGACGCAACGGTCGTGGTCATGAGCGCGCTGAGTCCGACAAGACGCACGTCCTCACGTATCGCCGTATCGACAATTATCTCAGGCGCGACATCACGCCCGAGGTCGATTACATCGTACCCGTAATTTTCTAGCAGTGTGCGCACGATATTCTTACCGATGTCGTGGATGTCACCCTTGACCGTAGCAAGTACGACACGCCCCTTTGACTGCTTGGCGGAGCCTGACGACGCGAGCTTTTCGCTGACTGCGTTAAACGCCGATTTTGCTGCTTCCGCACTCATCAGAAGCTGAGGTAAAAATAGCTTACCGCTTCCGAAGCCCTCTCCGACCTCGTCAAGCGCGGGAATAATATGCGAATTGATGACTTCCGTGGGCTCGGTGTTTTCAAGCAGGCTTACCGCCTTTTTATATGCTTCGTCAACCATGCCGCGTACTATCGCAAAGTGAAGCGCCGATACAACAGTGGCACCGGTTGTACCAAACAAATGTATCTCGCGCGTTCCCGATGCATTAACAACTTCTGCTGTTGAATGAGAAGCTGTTGAACCTACCGATGCGGTATTTGCTGAAACCTGTACATTCTTCCCGGCAAAGCTGATATACTCCGCGAAATTCGCATCGGCGCAGGTCAGCGCGGCATAACAGCGGTACGCACACATCATCAGATTCGACTTCGGGTTCATTATAGCACAGTCAAGCCCCCTTGACAGCGCAAGCGTAAAGAATGCCGAATTGAGACTGTCGCGTGTCGGAAGTCCGAAAGATACGTTCGATACGCCGAGCACGGTCTTGCAGCCTGTCACAGACTTGACTTTTTCAAGCGCGTCAAGCGTGACCGTCGCCGCGGAAGGGTCGGAGCTTACCGCCATCGTGAGCGTGTCAAAGATAATGTCGTCATGTGATATGCCATAATC
>CAZMRH010000211.1:0-2752 GCA_964568705.1 uncultured Lachnospiraceae bacterium | reverse complement strand
TTACTTTTCTCCGCAGAAAAGTAACAAGAAAAAACCCGTTATGGGTATACGCAAAGTATCGCTTTAAGCAAAACAGGTTGGTGTCCGAACAATATCGCAAGACATCCCGCAAAGCGTGTTGGTGTCCGAACGACATCGCAAGACATCCCGCAAAGCGGGTTGGTGTCCGAACGATAACACCGGACATCACGGACGTATACTGAACACACCCAAACAACAGTTTTATAATTTTCATGCAAGTCAGCAGGGGACGGCTCAATGTGCGTCCCCTACTTTGCTTTGCCGGCATATGAAAGGAGCACATATGAAAATAACCTCACTTGAGGCGGATCGCTGTACCGGATGCCTCGCATGCCGGTCGGTATGTCCCGCCACAGCGATTACCGTGGCGCACGACGAATACGGATTTGCACATCCTACAGTCGATACGTCACTCTGCACCGACTGCGGCATATGTGCGAAAGTCTGTCCCTCTATGACGCCGGATAACGCAAAGCCGACCGTTCACCGCGCGTACGCCGGATGGGTGCGAGATAAGCACCAGCTTAAAGTCAGCACATCGGGCGGCGCGTTCGCCGCACTTGCGATGACGGTGCTCGATATGGGGGGCATCGTTTACGGCGCGGGCTTTGCCGATCAGTACACGGTCGTACATATGCGCGCCGAAAACCGCGACGAGTTGTCCAAGCTGTACGGCGCAAAATACGTTCAGTCCGACACCGACGGCGTGTACGATAAGGTGCGGCACGATCTCGAATGCGGCAAAACGGTGCTTTTCAGCGGCACTCCCTGCCAGATAGCCGGACTTCACGCGGCAGTCGGCAAAAATGAGCGGCTTATCACGTGCGATCTCGTGTGCCACGGAGTACCGTCGCCGGAAATCTATCGCGAATACATTCGCCATATGGAGAAAAAATACGGCGCGGAGGCAAAGCAGGTGCGCTTCCGCGATAAGAAAAAGAGCTGGAAGTGCTTCAACATGCGTATCGACTTCAGGGGCGGCGCGGTGTACACGGCAAACTGCTACGACGACATGTACCACGTCGGATTTCTGAAGAATCTGTTTCTGCGGCCGTCGTGCAATACGTGCCCTTATACGAGCATGAACCGCGTGTCCGACATCACGCTGTCCGATTTCTGGGGCTACTTCAGGCGTGGGGCAGACCCCGTCGACAACGACCGCGGCATATCGCTTATCCTCGTAAATACCGGAGCGGGGGGGCGGCTCGTCGCGGGTGCTGGAAAGTATCTGAAGCTGTGCGAAAAGGATTATCCGCTCGTACAGAAAACTCAGCCGTGTCTGAATAAGCCGTTTTCGGCAAGCCCCGACGCGGATGAGTTCCGGCGTGACTTCCGCGAGGGCGGATTTGACCGCGTCGCGGACAAATACATGCGGCCGAAAACCGATGTCAACCCGTTTTACGCCGATTTATATTACCACAGCTATCCCGTCGCGCAGCTCAGACGGATAGCGAGACATTTTTTCCGCAGGGGCTGAAAATAATAACGGCGGAGAGTTCTTCCGCCTCATCCTAATTGTTCCGCATCCTTCATTCACCATTTTTCGCGTTCCGAATACAATGATAACGGTGCTACATACCGACAAAAAAGAAAACGATATGAAAAAGGTATGATTAAAAAGCGCACCTGCGCGGCAATACTAATGTCAGAAACCGTGCAGGCGGGAAGCAGAATGCGGTACGGCATCGGCTGTGCCGGAAGAAGGGAATGGAGAATATGAAAAAGCGGACGCGGCATCGTTTGAGCGCATATGCTCCGCACATAATGCCGTGAATATCAAAAGAGGAGACATCTACTACGCAGACCTGAGTCCGGTGGTCGGAAGTGAGCAGGGCGGACTGCGTCCTGTGCTCATAGTGCAGAACGATATCGGCAACAAGTATAGTCCGACGGTCATTGCGGCGGCGATAACGAGCAAGATGGGCAAGACGAGACTGCCCACACATATTGACGTTTATGCCGAAAAAGTAGGGCTTGCGAAGGATTCCGTGATACTGCTCGAGCAGGTCAGGACCATTGACAAGCAGCGACTCAAGGAGAAAATGGGGCATCTTGACGACGAACTGATGGATGCAGTCAACAATGCGATAACTATAAGCTTCGGGCTGGGGGTCACAGATATGCCGGTAGGGGTATCGTCAGTGGAGCAGCTCGGCGAACCAAGCAGCGTCATCGGCTGATTACATCATGGACACGGCAAGTGAATACGCAAAAAGGGGCTGCCTTTGGCAGTCCCTTTTATCATGACATGCTCAATTATTGCGAACGCGCGTTCGCGGGTTACGGAGCGACTGTTTGCCGGTGTCGTTCGGGCACCGACTTTTTTGCTAATTTTGCTTATAATGTAACTTTGTGTATGCCCATATTGGGTTTTTCTTCTTTGTGTTTCTCACCAAAGTCTGCGGATATCGCTCGGACACCGACCCGCTTAGTTTAAAGCGATACTTTGCGAATACCCATAACGGGTTTTTTCTTGTTACTTTTCGCAAGCTGCCCGTGAAGTCCGGCGGTGTCGTTGGGACACCAACCTGTTTTGCATAAAGCGTGACTATGCTTATACCCATAACGGGTTTTTTCTTGTTACTTTTCTGCGGAGAAAAGTAACCAAAAGCCGTTCAGGGGGAAAGCTTTCCCCCGAAGCCCCCTTCTGGGGTTTGCTGTAAGCGAAGGCTGACCCGCTCAGTCAAAAGCACGCTCTCCGCGTGTTTTGACTTCGATACTGGAGTCTGCG
>CAZMRH010000210.1:0-2780 GCA_964568705.1 uncultured Lachnospiraceae bacterium | reverse complement strand
CTTGAAACTTCAAGCGTACGCTTCATTATCCGCACGAATTCGCGCGCATCATCTTCGCCGAGCCGGCGAAGCATCTCCTCGATATCCGACAACCCGTCGTCATGCTTGAGATTCGCGAAAGTCTTTCCTATCTCAGTTATATGTACAAGCACGCGCCGCTTATCACCGTCGTCACGGCTTCGCTCTATGTAGCACTTCTTCTCAAGACTTTTCAGTGCTGTCGCGATACGCCCGGTGCTGACTCCGAGGTCAAGGCTCAGTTCCCCCGACGTTTTATCCGTACCGCAGGTCGAAAGGATCATAAGTATCCCCATCTCACCCTGCGACAGGTCGCGCGGCCGCTTCTGGAACGGTGTGCGGTTTGATTTTGCCATCGACTGAAGCAAGTCCTCGGCGAGTAATTTGTAATCCATAGTGAAGCCTTTCGTGAAATAAACTGAGACTTATCGGGCAGGGGAAGGGGATACGCGGCTTCTTTGAAAAGAAGCCCGGCAAGAAACTTTCCATATGGGCTGGTGAAAATATCGATTTACTTTATTATTAGTTAACTGAATTTCCACCAGTCCCTATGGAAAGCTCCCGCAGCTTTTCTCAAGGAGCGACCGGCTCCCCTTCCCCTGCACGATAAATTGCAATTTATATGTCTTAACTGATATCATTTGAAAATATCTTATACAGTAAGACATTTTATGTCACCATACGTGAAAAGTCAAGGTGTTTCTATAATTATTTACAAAATTCGACTGTTAATTTTGTATAAAAGTACCACTTGTCATATAAGCCCAAATAAACTCGAACATGTATCGAATCATACTTCACTTTTTGCGAAATTTGTGTTATACTGTGCTTGTGAGTTCGCAAAATCCTCACGTTGATGCTTCATCAACAATCAAAACTACGGAGAAAGAAAATGGACAAAAAAATCAGATTCATCACCACCGCCGCGGTCATCGCCGCGCTTTACGTCACACTCGGCTTTGTGTCGCACGTGTTCGGATTATCGTCTGGAGTTATCCAGCTCAGACTTGCCGAAGCGCTCTGCGTGCTTCCCGCGCTTACCCCTGCTGCTATCCCCGGACTTACGCTCGGCTGCCTCATCTTCAACACGCTCACGGGTGCGATGCTTCCCGACATCATCTTCGGCTCACTCGCGACTCTTGCCGCCGCAGTCCCCGCATACTTCTTCCGACGAATAAAGCCGCTTGTGCCTCTGTACAACGTGATAACGAACACGGCGGTCGTCCCGCTCATACTCGCGTACGTCTATCATGCCGAGGGCTCACTTCCGTATTTCTTCCTGACCGTCGGTGCGGGAGAGTTATTGTCGTCTTATGTTCTCGGTCTACCGCTTCTGTACGCACTTGACCGTCGCGGTAAAGGACTGCTTCGCTGACCGGCACGATACCGGCCGTACACATTTCATATCTTGACTTATCATGTGGTACATGTTAAACTAATAAAAGTGCGGTCATCCGCAAATACCCACGGAGGGATAAAATGAAAAAAGACGTAATCATTATCGGCGCAGGTCCTGCCGGTATTTTTACCGCGCTTGAGATGCTGCGAAACGGTTCAAAGAGGAACATTCTTATAATCGAAAAAGGCAAAGCGATAGAAAACCGCCACTGCCCAAAATATAAGACTGGACATTGCATGTCGTGCAAGCCCTACTGTCATATCACCACCGGATTTTCCGGTGCGGGCGCTTTCTCGGACGGCAAGCTCTCGCTGTCAAGTGATGTGGGCGGCGACCTTCCGACACTCATCGGTGAGGAACTCGCACAGGAGACTATAAACTACGCCGACAGTATCTACCTTGAGTTCGGCGCGGACACTCACGTTGAAGGCATCAACTGCACCGACGCGGCCAAGGACATCCGCAAGCGTGCAATCCAGGCCGGACTTCGCCTTGTCGACTGTCCGATACGTCATCTCGGAACGGAGAAGGCACAGGAGATCTACCTTGCGATAGAAAAATATCTGCTTAAGTCGGGCGTGGAAATCATGTTCGGCGTGGAGTGCAAAAATCTTATTTTTAACGGAAAAACCTGCCTCGGCGTACAGATCTCAGACGGCAAGACCGAAAGCGAGCTTATGGCCGACGATATCGTAGTCGCGACCGGACGGCGCGGCGCGGAATGGCTCGACCGTCTGTGTGAAGAACATAATATTGCTCATCAGCCGGGTACCGTCGACATCGGAGTAAGAGTAGAAGTGCGCAACGAAGTAATGGAGACAGTCAACGACGTGCTGTATGAGTCGAAGCTCATCGGCTACCCCGCACCGTTCAAGAATAAGGTACGCACGTTCTGTCAGAATCCCGGCGGCTTTGTAAGTCAGGAAAATTATGACAACGATCTTGCCGTGGTCAACGGTCATTCGTACAAGGAACTGAAGTCACAGAACACAAACGTGTCTATACTCTGCTCGCACAACTTCAGCGTACCGTTCAACCGTCCTATCGAATACGCGCAGAAGATCGGTGAGCTGACGAACATGCTCGGCGCGGGTCACATCCTCGTTCAGCGTTTCGGAGACATACTTGACGGTAAGCGCACGTGGCCGAAGGAATTGTCACAGTCGAACCTCCGTCCGACGCTTTCGGATGCGGTCGCGGGTGACATCACCGCTGCAATGCCGTATCGTGCTATGACGAACATCATCAACTTTATCAAGGCAGTGGATCATGTCGTGCCGGGCTTTGCGGCATACGAGACGCTGCTGTATTCGCCGGAGCTGAAGTTCTACAGCAACCGAGTGAAAATGGACGCCGACCTTTC
>CAZMRH010000209.1:0-2831 GCA_964568705.1 uncultured Lachnospiraceae bacterium | reverse complement strand
TAATCGGTCGCTCACCGCGGATAAAGAGAAGTGCGAACTTGTTGTCAAGCAGTCGCACCTCATCCGGTGTCATCAGCTCTCTGCCGGAAATCTGCCAGTTTGTAGAAAAGCTGCCGCGCATGCCGTCACTTCTGCCGTAGGTATTGGTGTCGATTGTTTCTTTGCCGAGCAGTTCCGAAACATATTTGTGTGTGCTTTGCTCGTTGCCGCCGAGATAGAGAAACTCATCGCAGTTGCCCACAATGCTTTCCCATTGCTTTTCATATAAAGCTTTCAGCTGTGCCAAGTTCTGCAAGATAATGCTGACTGAAACTCCACGGGAACGCATAACCGAAAGAATCTTATCGAAGTCCTCCGGCAATGACAGTTGCGATAGGTAATCCTTTGAAGTTATCTTCGGATTTTCCCCCGCTTAGCACCGTGCGTGCGACTTTCACCGCACACGGCGCCCCATCGTTTTTGACTTAATCTTAATAAATACATTTCAACAGTAAACCTATATTTTTTTTTTTTTTTAGATTGTAAACAGATTTGCTGACCGACGCAGTTTGTTTAGCTTTGCTTTTTGTTTCGCATCAAGGTGTAACATTTCCGTATATGCTGATATAATCTTTTCGTCGGTTGCATGGATAAGAATGTGAATCTTATCTGACACAAGAACAAGATTGTTGTATTTGTCAGTACCACCTTGTTTTCTCGGTGTTTTATGATGACAATGAATTTCACCGATAACAAGCGGTTCTTTTGTAACTGCACAACAACCGTGCTGGGCACAGTAAAGTGCGAGTCTGTTATTATTAAACTCTACACTTGTGTGCTGAACAGGGTTTCGCATCAAGCAATGCAATATGCCGATATTTACACATTCAAGCTCTTTGTGGATCAGCAACCTTCCTTTTGGAGTGTACTGATTTATCTCTCGCTTTTTGTAAAGCGGAGCTTTTGTCTGTACATATCCGATAGGAATTACAGCTTGACCGTTTATATATCGAATTTGTTTGCTGTTTCCGTACCTTTCAGCAATATACTTTGGCAGGGTATCTCCTTGCACCTGCAATCTGTTTCTTAATCTGTTTTTCATAGTTCGGGTAATACCAAAGGCTATTTTACGGATGTCCTTACTGATATGCGTTGCATATCGGTAGTAGTTATGGACTCCCGATACATAAGCGTTATACGCTCCTATTGCTTTGCTCTCATCACTTTGGTCAACAGGATATTCAATCTGCTTCACCATTTTTCGTGCCTGTGCTTTGACCTTCCGAATGGCTTTATCGCTCATGTGTGACTCGACCGCATACTTATTGCTTTTGTTCGCTTTACTGCCTTTTCTCACTGCTTTCAATTTGAAGCCGAGAAAATCGGAATATTGGCGTCGTAAATTGACTATCTTAGACTTTTCGGGACTTATATCAAGTCCAAGACGTTCTTTCAGCCAATCCTTTACAGCAACAAACAGCTTGTCTGCATCACTGCGTTTGCGACAGAAGATTTTGAAATCATCGGCATATCGGACAATATAACACTCTTTCAAGGCTGAGCCTTTACGAAGCATTTCATATTTCTGATTTTTGTCAATGGCTCCATTATCTGAACGTGCATATTCACGCACTTTACGTGTTGGCATATTCTCCCACTGACTTGTTATCCACCAATCTAATTCATTCAAAACAATGTTGGATAAGAGTGGAGAGATTATGCCGCCCTGTGGCGTTCCTTTCGTCGGAAAGCCTATTCCTGCGACCTCTGCTTTCAACATGGAGGAAATAATACTGAGAACAGTCTTGTCACGTATACCTATACTCCACATTTGCTTGAGCAGTTTTCCGTGGCTGACATTATCAAAGAAACCCTTGATGTCAATATCAATTACATAATGCAAGTCTCTTTTCTGTATCATTGCATAGCATTGTGCCAAGGCGTTTTCAGCACTCCGATTCGGTCGGAAACCGTTGCTTCTTTCGTGAAATTTTGCCTCGCAAATCGGCTCCAACACCTGAAGGAAGCATTGCTGTATCAGTCTGTCGGAAATAGTTGGGATACCAAGCGGTCTTGTTTTTCCTGTATCACCTTTTGGAATTTCAACGCGTCGAACGGATTGCGGCTGATAGTTGCTTAACCGTCTTTTCACATAGTTGATAAGAGCTGTATTTGTAAATCCAGACAAATAGCGAATGGTTTTTCCATCCGTACCTGCCGTTTTACTGCCTTTGTTTTTACTGATATTACGATATGCAAGCATAATGTTTTCATCTGATGTGACTATATCCATAAGAGAGCTAAAGTTTTTGTTTTTCTTGCTCTCCGAATACAGCCTATCAAATGTGCTTTGCAGATCGAAATATTCAGCGTTTCGTAGCTTTTGTCTCTTCTTCGATTTTACCGTTGTCATAGTCGGCTCACTCCTTTCGGGGATTGCCTTTATTAGTCTTACTCGAACCTATGAATATCTGTATTTTTACTTTTGTCATCAAAAACGACTGGTGTCTGTTCCTCTGTTGCCATTACAGCAACTTCATGGGTCGTGACACCACCCTCATCGGAATTAAGGACGATTATTGATGTTCTCGTCCAACGCCTCACAATAGGTTGTTTTATACGTTTCCGACTTTCCACGTTCCGATATTTCTATCTGTACATATACCTTTAGGTGACACCTTTAAGCCAGTGCACTTGGGCGATACCTGTAATACCGCAGGGACTTTCATACTAACGACTTTTACTTATCCCCATGCACATCGCATGATGCGACAACTGCGTTTCCACAGCTCATTCGTCTTGACCCGTACATTCAGGGTTTCGTCAGTGCGTTTCATTGCACATTCTCACCA
>CAZMRH010000208.1:0-2887 GCA_964568705.1 uncultured Lachnospiraceae bacterium | reverse complement strand
GGAATGGACTTTTGAATTATCAAACAAACGATCTTCATAGTCAGAGGTTCGTTCAAGAACCTCTACTCCGAATTTTCCGGCATTCATAAACACAACCGTCAGCACCAAAACGAGAGCAAGCACAATACAGCAAACCTTATCGATATGCTTACTTGTTGACATTAGAAAATCTCCTTATCCCATATAGTCGCCGTTGTAGCTGACAAGAACGGCACTGTTTATGCCTTTCATTTCAGAGAGTATATTTATGAAGTCGGTATTATCGTCCTTCAGACGGATTTCCAGATTCAGCTCAATGGCACCATTCTGTGCCGTTTTACTCTTAACAACATTGCGAAGTGTCTCCTTGGTCAGATATTCTTTTGCGCGCAGTTCAGCTTCATGATCCTCGCAGGAAACCATAATGATATACGGATTGCAGTGGGATTTCTTGTTGACAAACACAAGAAGAATCACGCCGATAATGACGCTGCCAAATACAGCAAGCGGAATCATACCTGCGGCAATAACAATACCAACTGCAATTGACCAGAACAAAAATGCAATATCAAGAGGTTCTTTTATGGCGGTACGGAAACGGACAATAGAAAGTGCACCGACCATACCGAGAGAAAGAACAACATTTGATGTTACTGCCAAAATAACGGTAGCGGTAATCATAGTCAGTGCTACAAGGGTGATGCCAAAGGTAGAGGAGTACATCACGCCGGTGTATGTCTTCTTATACACAAAGAAAATGAAAAGTCCAAGACCAAAGGCAAGAACGAGTGCCAAAACCATGTCAAGGATACTGACCGAGGTAATGTTTTCAAGAAAACTTGACTTAAAAATATCACTAAAATTCAGAGACTTCTTCAAATATTGTGTAAACCTCCTGAAAGGTGTAGAATAAAAACAACCATTCAGGAGGTAAAATTATGCCAAAGTACAAATTAAGCTCAGAAGAACGCGCCGCAAAGCAGGAACGCAAAGAAAAACTGAAAGAGCTCATGGCAGGGCTGGAGGTCAAGGATGTTTCGGACATCAATTCTCTGTTCAAAGAAATGGTGGGAGAAATTCTTGAGAACGGACTTGAAGCCGAAATGGATGAGGAGCTCGGTTACGGCAAATATGATTACCGTAACAAAGAGGGAGAAAACAGCCGAAACGGCCACAGCAGCAAGACGATGAAAACAAGCTTCGGTGATGTTGAAATTGCCGTACCGCGAGACCGAGAGTGCGAATTTGAGCCGCAAATCGTAAAGAAACAGCAGACGACCCTCACCGGGGATATTGAGGAGAAGATTTTGTCGATGTACGCCAAAGGGATGACCACAAACGACATATCCGACCACATAATGGACATCTACGGTCTGGAGGTTTCGGACAGCACAATCAGCCGCGTAACGGACAAGATATTGCCGGTGGTAAAGGACTGGCAACAGCGACCGCTTGAGAGCATTTACGCAGTGGTTTTTATGGATGCAATACACTATCATGTGCGCAGTGAAGGGCGGATAATCAAGAAAGCCGTGTACATAGCTATCGGGATAAACATGGACGGAATCAAGGACGTTCTGGGTATGTATGTGGGCGAAAATGAGAGCGCAAAGTATTGGCTGTCAATACTTAACGGGCTTCGAAACCGCGGTGTAGAGGACATTCTGATTGCCTGCGTGGACGGTCTTACAGGCTTTCCCGAGGCGATAGAAGCGGTTTATCCGCGCACCGAAATCCAACAGTGTGTGATTCATCAAATCCGCAACAGCACGAAGTATGTCAGCTACAA
Organism: uncultured Lachnospiraceae bacterium; assembly: GCA_964568705.1. Classification (GTDB taxonomy): domain Bacteria; phylum Bacillota; class Clostridia; order Oscillospirales; family CAG-272; genus CAZMRH01. Next base: position 1,119 of record CAZMRH010000208.1, on the reverse strand, counting down.
GGACATCAAGGCGTTGATGGCTGACCTGAAGAAGGTGTACGGTGCAGTTGATGAAGAAACGGCGATATATGAGCTCGATAATTTTGCTCAGAAATGGGATTCAAAGTACCCGAAAATCTCGGTATCATGGAGAGCACACTGGCCGGAACTGAGCACCTATTTCAAGTATCCGCAGGAGGTCAGAACGCTGATTTATACGACAAATGCCATTGAGAATTTCAACCGTCAGTTGCGAAAAGTGACCAAGAGCAAGACAGTATTTCCGAACGACGACAGCCTGCTAAAAATGCTGTATCTTGCTATGTCGGACATCACGAGAAAATGGATCGGTCGTCGACATGACTGGGGGCAGATTCACTCACAGCTGGAGATATTCTTCGCTGAAAGGCTGCCCGAATAGCAAAAATCCGGCCAATATGTCAAGGGTAAGGGGTAGTATTTTGCGGCACGCAAAATCTCCACCCGGCTTCGCCACCCCTTGACATACTGCCACATTTTCGCTATGATGCAATTAGGGCGTGTAAGCCGCAATACGGCTCACACGCCCCGGAATCACAAGAATTTTACGCCGCTTTCAGTGTTTACACAAAATATGAAGAACTGCCTCGAATATACGGAGTAAGGCTTTCGAGTGTGAAATTGGCATATCCGTTTCTTTTACTCCGAAGCCTTAAAATTATAGACAGGGTAAATGCGTTCCATGATATCTGCGGTGGGTCCGATTTGCGAAACAATTTCACCCATGCTTTTATATGCCATCGGCGACTCATCCAGCGTATCGGGAACAACACAGGTGGTGTAGACGCCTTCCATCTCCGCCTTGTATTCTTCCATAGAGAGAGCGTTAAAAGAGTCCTTACGGCTCATGAGTCGCCCTGCGCCGTGAGGTGCGGAGTAGTTCCACTCCTCATTGCCTCGCCCCACGCAGATGAGCGCGCCGTCGCGCATGTTAATAGGAATCAGCAGCTTTTCACCCGTCTTCGCCGACACAGCTCCCTTGCGAAGTATCATAGCTTCTGTATCGATGTAGTTGTGGATCGTGGTAAACTCCTCCACACGGGTGAGCGCCATGCCGCGCAGGATGACGAACGTGCCGATCACGGCGCAGACCACGCCCAC
>CAZMRH010000207.1:0-2902 GCA_964568705.1 uncultured Lachnospiraceae bacterium | reverse complement strand
CGCAGACTCCAGTATCGAAGTCAAAACACGCGGAGAGCGTGCTTTTGACTGAGCGAGTGAGCCTTCGCTTACAGCTTCCCCAGAAGGGGGCTTCGGGGGAAAGCTTTCCCCCTGAACGGCTTTTGGTTACTTTTCTCCGCAGAAAAGTAACAAGAAAAAACCCGTTATGGGTATACGCAAAAAATCGCTTTAGACAAAGCAGGTCAGTGTCCGAGCGACACCGCCAAATGTGCGGTGAGCAGATATAGAATTCACCCCTATAGGATTGCAGAAAAGTAACAAGGAAAAACCCGTTATGGGTATCAGTATAGCCACGCTATAAACAAAACAGGTTGGTGTCCGAACGATTTTCGCAGACCTCACAGTTATCGGAGAAATAACTACATAATCGTAGAGGTTCGGTGTCCGAGCGACTTCGCCGGAAGTCCGGCATGAATTTCAAGAGGAGGAAACCGATGCAATATCTCAGTTCATTCACCCTCCCCTCGGAGGAGACCGAGGCAGGCTTCATCCTCTCGTATCCGCATCAGCTAGAAATGACTTGTTATGCGGACAACCCGTATCCTTTCAAAATATTCCCGAAAAAGCGGCTTGAAAAGCTTGAATTCGAACCGCTCACGATGCTGTACGGTGGTAACGGCTCCGGCAAGTCTACACTTCTCAATGTTATCGCACAGAAGCTGAACCTCAGCCGCTCAGCTCCGTTCAATAACGCACCGTGCTTCGGCGATTATCTGAAGTTTTGCCGTTATGGTACGGTGAATGATAAAACCGTACCCCCGGAAAGCCGCATAATCACGAGCGATGATGTATTTGACTTCCTTCTGGATGCCAGAGCGATCAATGAAGGTATCGATAAGCGGCGCGAGGAACTGTTCGACGAATATGTTCAGGCAAGATATAACGATCGGGGATTTACGCTGAAGTCACTTGACGATTACGAGGAAGTCAAGCGGCATAATGAAGCCAAACGGAAGTCGGTGACAAAATCGAAGTACACGAGCCGCCGACTGCCGCGGGAGATGACGGGCAAATCCAACGGGGAGAGCGCGCTTGCGTACTTTACCGCGAAAATCGGAGATAATGCTCTGTATCTTCTGGATGAGCCTGAAAACAGCCTGTCGGTAAAGCTGCAGACCCAGCTTGCGGGATTTATTGAAGATTCCGTCAGATTTTACGGATGTCAGTTCATCATATCAACCCATTCACCCTTTCTGCTTTCGATGAAAGATGCGAAAATATATGATTTGGATTCGGTTCCGGCGTGCCAGAAGAAGTGGTCGGAGCTTGAGAACATGCGTGAATACCATAAGCTGTTCAAAGCACATGAAAAAGACTTCGGATGACAACATCGGAAAACATGCGCGTACCCGGACTTACACGTTCGTTTCGTGCATGACATTTTAAAATGTCGGCTAATGTTTTCCGCGCTTTTTAAATAATCGTGTAGATTTTAAGGCAGAAGCTTTAAATCGACGCTCACAGATGTCGAAATCCCCCATTCCCTACGTCAGGAGAAAAAAATGAACACAGCAGACAGAAAACGGCTTGCACTGTACCTGCACGTGCCGTTTTGCAAAAGTAAATGCGCGTACTGCGACTTCTACTCGCTTGTGCCGAATGACGACACGATATGCGAGCGGTACGCCGACGCGCTTGTCGCCCATATGGATCAGTACAGACGTGCCGCGGCGGACTACGCGCCCGACACGGTCTATATCGGCGGCGGCACACCCACGTCGCTGCCCATCGAACAGTTACTTAAAATTATACACGGGGTGAAACATAATTTCTCGCTGACGAAGCATCCGGAGTTTACCGTTGAGGCAAATCCCGCGACGGTGACGTATTCAGACCTTACGAGACTGCGCCGCGCGGGTATGAACCGCCTTTCGATGGGGCTTCAGTCGGCGGACGACCGTGAGCTTCACGCACTGTCGCGCCGTCACAACCGCGCAGGATTCGAGGAGACGTATAATGCCGCGAGAAGGGCGAAGATCGACAACATCAGCGTTGATCTGATGTTCGGCATACCGTATCAGACGCGCCAGTCACTCCGTCATTCGCTTGAATACGCGGTTGGACTTGACGTTGACCACATTTCGCTGTACGGACTAAAAATCGAGGACGGCACGCCGTTCGCAAAGATGCGTGATAAGCTGCCGCTGCCCGGTGAGGACGCGGAGTACCGCATGTACATGGAATCCGTCGAGTACCTTGAATCGAAGGGGTTTCAGCAGTACGAGATAAGTAACTTCGCACGCGCGGGTAAGGTCTGCGTACACAATGTGAAATACTGGAACTGTGACGAATACCTCGGGCTGGGGCCTGCCGCGCACTCATACTTCAACGGAAACAGATTTTCGTTTGTAAAAAACCTTGGTAAGTACATCACCGCCATAGAGAATCCGACCTCCCGGATTCGCCTGACCGACGAGATCGAGGAGATCGGCGCGTGGGAGCGTGTCGGAGAATACGTAATGCTCCGACTTCGCATGAATGCGGGTATCGCCGTGTCGGAATTTCACCGCCGCTTCGGTAAGGATTTCGATGCGATGTACGGCGAGAAGCTGTCGCGCTTCATCAGCGGCGGCTATGTCACTCACCGCGACGGCGTCTGGGCACTCACCCCGCGCGGTATGTTCGTCAGCAACTACATCTTATCGGATATCCTGTGAGGAGGGGTTACGCGTGAATTTTTCCATGACGGGCGAATGCCCGTCATGGAAAAATGCGAGACGCAGTCTCGCGGGGGATACGCGGCCTTTTTGAAAAAAGGCCTGGCGAAAAACTTTCCGCACGGGTTTATTACGACAAAGTACAGCAAAAGCATCAGTATTATGACGTTCATTCACCGACAGACTCATGTGAAACTTACTCCGAATGCGATAGCCCGCAGACG
>CAZMRH010000206.1:0-2906 GCA_964568705.1 uncultured Lachnospiraceae bacterium | reverse complement strand
TATCACCCTTGCCCTCCCTTGTCAATACCTTTTCTAAAGTTTTTTTTGGTTTTTTAAGGCTTGTGCATACCGGTATACACATATATATAAAATGTAGATTTTACCACCATGCCGATTCGTACGGTTTACTGTTGACAAATGCCGCAAAGCCTTGTATAATGGGATAATAATCATATTTTTGATGAATCGGAGCAAGAAGTGGGTATATTATGAAAAAATTAATGATCGGAAATGAGGCGGTGGCGCGCGGACTGTGGGAGGCAGGCGTTATTTTCGCTTCAAGCTACCCCGGCACGCCGTCAACCGAAATCACCGAATTCCTCGCCAAATACGACGAGGTCTACGCGGAGTGGGCGCCTAACGAAAAGGTCGCGGCGGAAGCGGTAATCGGTGCGTCGGAGGCAGGCGGTCGCGCGTTCTGCGCCATGAAGCACGTCGGGCTTAACGTCGCGGCCGATCCGTTGTTCATCATGTCCTACGTCGGTGTCGGCGGCGGACTTGTGGTCGGTGTCGCAGACGATCCCGGCATGCACTCGTCGCAGAATGAGCAGGACAGCCGTCATTATGCGATCTCCGCGAAGCTGCCGATGCTTGAACCTGCGGATTCCGGTGAATGCCTTGAGTTTGCTAAAACCGCATACGACCTGTCAGAGCAGTTCGACACGCCGTTCATCCTCCGCCTTACTACGCGTGCCGCTCATTCACGCTCGCTTGTCGAAACTTCCGACAGGTGCGAACACGCGCTTGCCGATTACGAGAAGAATCCTGCAAAACGCGTCATGATGCCCGGCAACGCTCGCAGCCGTCACGTCGTGGTCGAAGAAAGACTTCGCGCGCTTGTAAATTTCGCCGAAACGACAAAGCTCAATCGCATCGACGCGGGTTCTGACACATCGCTCGGCATAATTACAGCGGGCAACTGCTACAACTACGTCAAAGAAGCGTTTGGCGATACATATCCCGTACTCAAGCTCGGCATGGTTAATCCGCTTCCGCCTGAAATGATAAAGAAGTTCTCGGCATCGGTCGGGCGCGTACTGGTGGTCGAGGAGCTTGACCCCGTCATCGAGACGTTCGTGCGCACGCTCGGTATCACGAATGTGTCCGGCAAGGATGTACTGCCGATGTGCGGCGAATTCTCACAGGAGTTACTCCGCGAGAAGATACTCGGCGAGGAAAACGCGTCCGTGTCGCTTGCATCAGCCATTCCCGGACGTCCGCCGGTGCTTTGTCCCGGATGCCCGCACAGGGGAGTATTCTATATATTAAATAAAATGAAGCTCATCGTCTCCGGCGACATCGGCTGTTACACGCTCGGCGCAGTACCACCGCTTTCCGCGATGGACTCAACCTACTGCATGGGCGCATCGATCTCGTCACTCCACGGCTTTAACAAGGTGCGCGGTGAAGAGAGCGAGAGCCGCGCGGTTGCGGTCATCGGCGACTCGACATTCATGCACTCCGGTCTTACGGGGCTTGCGAACATCATCTACAACGGCTCGAATTCGACCGTGATAATCCTCGACAACCGCATCACCGGCATGACCGGACATCAGCAGAATCCTCTGACAGGACTGACACTCAAAAACACGCCAGCACCCACCATTTGTCTTGAGGACATATGCGCCGCGCTCGGTGTGCAACGTGCACATATAAAGGTGGTCGATCCGGCTGATCTTGACGCAGTTGAGACGGCCATCAAAGATGAGCTCTCGGCAAAATGCGCGTCGGTGATTATCTGCCGCCGTCCGTGCGCACTGCTCAAGGGAGTTGAGAAGCATCCGCCGTTTACGGTTGACACTGACAAGTGCCGCAGCTGCAAGATGTGCATGAAGCCCGGCTGTCCGGCTATTTCTATAAGCGAAGTCGGCAGCAAGGCGGTGGCAAAGGTTGACACGTCGATGTGCGTCGGCTGCGGACTGTGCGAACAGCTCTGCAAGTTCGGTGCCCTTCATGGAGGTGAGACAAAATGAGCAAAAACATAATGATAGTCGGCGTTGGCGGTCAGGGATCCCTTCTCGCCAGCAGGATAATCGGATATGCCGCCGAGATCGCAGGATATGACGTAAAAGTGTCCGAGGTGCACGGAATGTCACAGCGCGGCGGCTCTGTGGTAACGTATGTAAAGTACGGCGATCAGGTACACTCGCCCGTCATCTGCAAAGGTGAGGCGGACGTGATACTGTCGTTCGAGCTGCTTGAAGCGGCGCGGTGGCTGCCGTATCTTAAGTGCGGCGGGACAGTCGTAACATCAGATCAGGAGATTAACCCGATGCCGGTGATCACAGGCGTGGCGAAGTATCCGGAGGACATCGCGGACGACATACGCACGCTCGGCGTGAAGCTCATCTGCCGTGACGCGGCGGCAATAGCGCGGGAAGCTGGCAGTGAGCGTGCGTCAAACGTCGCGCTCATCGGGCTTGCAGCCGACGTACTTGGATTTGACAAGTCTGTACTGCGCGGCGCGGTCGAGGCATGTGTGCCGCCGAAGGCACTTGCGGTGAACCTTCGCGCTTTCGACGACGCGTCGGATCAGGCGAAATAAAAAATGAAATATGCGGTGCGGTGTATCGAAGATACGCTGTGCCGCATTTTTTAATGAATATATGTGCGGCTTGGCTGCAAACTATGAATGAGGTTTATGCTGACGCTTGTCGGTTGAAATCCTTCGGACATCAACCTGTTTAGCTTATAGCGTGACTATGTTGATAACCATAAAGAGTTTTTCTTGTTACTTTTCTGCAATTCTGTAGGGGGGCGGATTCCATATCTGACTGTCACACGTTTGGCGGAACCGTTCGGACACCAACCTGCTTTGCTTAAAGCGTAATTTTACAGATACCCATGACGTGTTTTTCTTTCGCACCTTCCGTAATGCGACGGAAGGTGCTGCCAAGGGCGCACAT
>CAZMRH010000205.1:0-2908 GCA_964568705.1 uncultured Lachnospiraceae bacterium | reverse complement strand
GAAATGTACGCCTTTCTTCTGCTTCATCTCGTCGATGAGCTGCTCGAAATACTTCTTGCCGACTTCCATAACAACGTCGGAGAACATCTGGATGAATCTTCTGTATGAGTCGTATACGAATCTTTTGAATTTAGGATCGGAGTTGCCCGCGATCATCGCGTCGACAACGTCATCGTTAAGGCCGAGGTTGAGGATTGTATCCATCATGCCGGGCATGGATGCGCGTGCGCCAGAACGGACGGAAACGAGCAGCGGATTTACCTTGTCGCCGAACTTCTTGCCGTTGATCTTCTCCATTTTTTCGACGTTTGCCATGATCTCAGCCATTATGTCGTCGTTGATCTTCTGGCCGTCCTCATAATACTGTGTGCAGGCTTCCGTCGAGATGGTGAAACCCTGGGGAACGGGCAGACCGATGTTGGTCATTTCTGCGAGGTTGGCGCCTTTGCCTCCGAGGAGCTCACGCATGTCCGCGTTGCCTTCGGAAAACAGGTAACAATACTTTTTTGCCATGTTTTTTGATCCTCCAAATATTTTTATTTTCGAATAAACTGTGTGGGTGCGGATATTCCGCATGACACCCGCGAAAACAAAAGCCCCGCAAGGATGCCACTTAGTATTATATCATGATTTACCCGTAATTTCTATATTTTTTCTCTATTTTTCAAAAATTTATATATTGTTTAATTTTACGCCGGTGCAGGTGTGACTTTTCCGTGAAAAACTAACAAAATTCGCGGGCGGTCAGGCGGCGCGGACTGCCGTCGGGTATTGACAATGCGCCGCGGTGAAAGTATAATTATAATAAAAATTAATGCGCGAAGGGAGTTACGATGGACAAGCTCGACGAAAAGCGCCGCGAGATCGACCGCATCGACGATGAGATGGCGCGGCTGTTTGAAGCACGCATGAATACCGTACGCGAAATATCGGAATACAAGGCGGTGCACGGACTCGCAGTTACTGATATGTCACGCGAGGCTGAGATGATACGCCGCGCGGATGACCGCATCAACGATGATGCGTTTCGCCCGTATTACCGTGACTTTCTCCGTGCGTCAATGACGGTGTCAAGGCGCTATCAATCGTCACTACGTTCAGACAGCGGTACGGTATTCGTCTCGGCTGATTCCGGCGCGTATCCGGTTGTCGTCGGACGCGGCACACTTTCACGTACGGCGGACATAATACCGAAGGGATGCCGCGCGATTATCATCACGGATACGGGTGTACCGAAAAAGTATGCCGAAGTGGTCGCAGGGCTGTGTAATACGACGGACACGGTGACGCTCCAGACGGGAGAAGAAAGCAAGTGCATCGCGGCGCTTGATATGCTCTGCCGACGTATGCTTGAGCTTAACTTTACACGGAATGACTGCGTCATCGCGGTCGGCGGCGGTGTCGTCTGCGATATAGCGGGACTTGCCGCGTCGCTCTTCATGCGCGGCATCCGTCACTACGCCTTTCCCACTTCCCTGCTTGCGGCAGTCGACGCGTCTGTCGGCGGCAAGACGGCGGTAAATCTTGAAGGAATCAAGAATATCGTCGGCACGTTCTCGCAGCCCGAAGCCGTCGTCATTGATACAGATACGTTTGATACGCTGCCACCCCGTCAGTATGCGAACGGAATGGCGGAAGCTGTCAAGATGGCGGTATGTCTTGATAAAGATTTATTTGAGCGAATCACGGACGGTACGGCATGCGATGATATTGACGCGCTCATCCGCGACTGCGTCAGGATCAAGGCAAAAATTGTTGCGGATGACGAATTCGATCACGGCGTGCGGCGCGTGCTGAACTTCGGTCATACGCTCGGTCACGCGATAGAGAGCGCGTCGCACGGGAAATATCTCCACGGTGAGGCGGTCGCGCTCGGCATGTTGCCGATGTGCTCGGGTGAGGTACGCGATGTGCTCCGCGATGTACTTGACAAATACGGACTGCCGACACAGTGCGGACTTTGTGCCGACGATGTGCTTGACGCACTGTATCACGATAAGAAAACCTGCGGGGATAAGGTCGCTGCGGTGTTCTGCGACAGAATCGGCGAATACAGATTCGGAAACATAAGCCGCGATGAGCTGATGAAAAGATTCGGGGGTACGCGGGGTACGCGGCCTTTTTGAAAAAAGGCCTGGCGAAAAACTTTCATCACGGGTTTATTCAGACAAAGTACGACGATAATCGTCAGGATTAAATCGGACTTCGCATGCTTAACATGCGTTTGTTTATAACTTAACTTCGCCCATGCCCTTTTCCCCCGCTTTTCCGTGAAAAGCGGGCAGGTGTCGGGCAGCGCCTGACCCGCATACCGCAGTATGCGGAATTCCTATACCGTCAGGGAGTCCAGAAGCGAAGCCTCCGGCCGCATATCGCAATACGCGAAATCCCTGTACTAAATCATCCCAAATAAATCGGGAGAGGTATAACATGAAAAACACCTTCGGTCAGAGCGTCACGGTGACGCTGTTCGGAGAAAGTCACGGGGAAGCGGTCGGTGCGGTACTTGACGGTATCGCCCCGGGCGTTCCCGTCGATCCCGAATATATAGAAGAATACCTTGCGAAGCGCCGTCCGCACGGTGATATCTCTACGGCAAGATGTGAACCTGACTGTTTCAGAATAATCAGCGGAGTGAAGAACGGCAGAACGTGTGGCACGCCCGTCTGTATCATCATCGAAAACCGATGCGCCGCGCCGTCCGATTATGCCGGAATTAACGCCGCGCGTCCGTCTCATGCTGACTATACCGCATACGTCAAGTACCACGGAAACGCCGATATACGCGGCGGCGGTCACTTATCAGGCAGACTGACTGCGCCGCTCGTCGCGGTCGGTGCGATATGTATGAGAGCGCTTGAAATGTGCGGCATATCTGTCGGAACGCACATTCTAAGGTGCGGCAGCG
>CAZMRH010000204.1:0-2947 GCA_964568705.1 uncultured Lachnospiraceae bacterium | reverse complement strand
CGGTAGAGCTCGGTATCACATCTTGCGTGAGGGCGGGGAAGTTTTACAATGCCTCTACTATTACACAATATACAACACCGATCTATATAGGCGAGTTATTCTGAAAGCGTTAATGCTAAATCATATAGATCTGCATTATTAACAACAAGAACTTCGTTGTCAGAAAGAAAAGATTCCTGAGCTTCAGGAAGACCTAAAACACATAGATTTTCCGTATTCTCAATGAAATAAAAGCGATACTCTGTAACCGAATCTGCAATGCACAAAAATGTGTCGGTTTTTGTAATATTATTCGAGTTGCATACATGTAGTTCTTCTGCTGTTAGAGTTCGGAGAATGCTTTCTAATTTTTGAGACGTGCTATCCAGCTCATTTCCTATAAGCTCTCGGGAAGCTTGACCATCTGTTGTGATTGAAATTTCCGGCATATTGCTTGCACGAAACCGTCCACACCATTCCAGCAGAAGTGAATTCTCTAAGTCATCCTGAGAAACATTAACTTTAGTACTACAGCTCGAAAAAATAAATGTAAAAAGCGCGGCGGCAAATAGAACGGATGCGATTCTTTTCATAATAACCCCTCAATTGACATAGGATTGCTTTGCTTTGCCCGCAGGTTACGGGCAGGTTTTGCTTGTTGGCGTTCCGGTGAAGGCAATGCCGCCGGCGGTGCCGCTGACCGTGAGCGTGTAGGTGCGTCCGCTTACGACACTGTGCGTCCCCGCCAGCGTTAATCTATCAGAGTAGATGAACGCCCATCTGCACTGTGTATCACATATCGGCTCAACCAAATCATATAGACTGCGACCAATTCTGTGAAAATTGAGTACATATATAATCTGTAAAAATCTACATTGTACTTGATGTATACACGAAATGCTACTGCAATCAGGACAACGAACAGGTATCCCAAAATCAGTTTTTTGCGGCTAAGTGAGAAGCGTTCGCTTTTAACAAAAATGCAGATCAGCTCGATGCCGAAGAGTAACTGAAACACTGCATTGATTGCCTTAACAACTGTTATAATCGTTACAGAGTTCTGCTCCCAAAAACCTGATGGGTTCCACATTGAAACGACTTGCTTCCAATGATCATAAGAGATGATATGCACCGATGGATCCACAACAACATCATCAAAAAACAGCAGTAGCTCCAACAGAAAAACAAGTTGGAAAACAATTCCGCTTATGAGTATCAGTTTTTTCCAATTATAATTCATCATGGCAAATAACTTTTTCATATTTTTCATCAAATCACCCCCTTTCCTGTTTTGAATCACTAAAACGATGAAAGGGGGTGCATTTTGGACAAAAAATCCAAAAATCTCTTATTTTGTCGGATTAACCAAGCAAACGCTCTCCGCTATGTGCAAGATGTCCTCCTTGCTTAGCGTGCTGTCTATAGTACAGAGGACGCCCGTCTCGGCATCGATCCAGAGCAGATTGCTAAAATCCGAATTGTTATCAGCCACATAGAAATCCGCATCCGCTCCGTTGACAACCAAGTGCTCCGGCTGCCGGGTGGTAAAAAGCTCTGTCTGTCTTTCTTCGGTCAAAAGACAATAACCAAATATAAGGACATCGCCCGTGCCGGGATTCTCATAAAGAGCGCTGTATGTTATCTCACTCTCATAGACATTAGGTTTGCCGAATCCGTCCGGCAGCCAGGTCAGCTCGTATTGGGGCAATGTTTCCGCCGCGTGGTTCGGCAGCGTGTGATACACGGTACTGTGCTCATATACTTCTTTGACCCAGCCGAGGAACACCGCCCTTGCCTCTGTATCAACCGCCAAATACATACTGCCGGCAAGAATCGCGGCAAGAAGCACCGAAGCGATGCGCTGCACAGAGCGGTAAAAATAGGGATGCTTCGCCCTGTGGACAAGCCGCTTGATTTTCTTTTCAAACGAATTGGACGGTTCATACTGCTGCGTCAGATCATAGTCAAGTGCAACAGCCTGAATAAACAGCTCGCTTGATCGGGCGGCGGAAACACGAAGCATTTCGTCTGTGATCATAGTTTACAGTCCTCCTCATACATGTCATACATGGCTTCCAGCTTTTTTCTTGCCCGCTGATCTGTTTTGATTGCAGCAGCAAGAGATATGTTCAGCATAGAGGCGATTTCGCGCAGGCTATAGCCGTAATAATACTTCAGCCATATCACCTGCCGCTGCTTTGCCGGAAGCTTCAGAATAAGCTCCGAGAGCACATCTTCATTCTCGGTACGGACAGGAATCCCATAGGTGACAGCATCGAGCGAAATTTCCTGATGCCGCTTCCGGCGCCGAAGAATATCAATGGATTTATTCTCAACTATAGTAACGACGAAAGCTTTTGTTTTTGGACACACCGGCTCAGAAATTTTTGTAATATTTTCCGCAATTTTCACAAAAGCGTGATGGACGGCATCTTCCGCGTCCTGCTCCTGCTCCAGGATTTTGAATGCAACATGGAACATCAGACCGCGATACGCCTCGTAGATCTGCTCGAATTTGGACTTATCTTTATCTGTCTCGATGGTTTGCAGATAGATCAGCATAATACGCTCTCCCGTCCGTGCGTTTTCTGCTCGTTTCGCTTTGATTTTACCATGTATCCCGCCATGCTGCAAGTGCCGCGCAGCGCGTAAAAAAAGGGACGCTTTCGCGTCCCTTTTCTGCTTAAAACAGCGTCATCTGGCTGGTATCCGCCATGCCGGCAAAGGCGCCGAGCGCTTTGAGCTGCTCGATATGCGTCTTTGACAGCTTGCTGCAGCAGTCGGAAAACTCCTCAATGGAGGTGAAGGTCTTCCCTTTCCTCTTTTCTACCGTGTCGAGTGCAGCGGCTTCGCCGAGCCCACGCACGGAGGTGAACGGCGGGAGAAGCCCGTTTTCCGTCACAAGGAAGTTCGTGGCGTCGCTGCGGTAAATGTCGATGGTGTCGAAGTGGAAGCCGCGCAGGCAGAA
>CAZMRH010000203.1:0-2953 GCA_964568705.1 uncultured Lachnospiraceae bacterium | reverse complement strand
TGAAGGTTGAAGGTGAGATTAATCATATCCTTCAGACTGACAGCATTTGTCGCTATTACAGCGGCACAGAATTGATTCATCTCCCGGTCATCGAAGCTGTCAAGCCGTTTGCCGAGATAATTCAACGCCTCAATATCGATGAACTGATTTGACAGCACCGAAAGCTCCGGTATGTCGCCGCCGAGGTGACAGCAGAACTGCTCCGTTTTGGTCATATCCGTTTCGCCGAGGTTTTGCAGAGCAATGTCAATCCCGTAATCGTTGCACGGTACATCCAGAACTGTGGTATGGTCGTTCTTTTTAAACTCCGCGCGAATGCTTAACTGACTCATCTTCTGTCACCGTCCTTTTCAAAAATGCTGACGGCATTCAGACCGTAGCGGCGAATCGCCATTGCGTGGCAGAGGATGCCGAACAGCTTTTGCGGTACAATTTCTTCATCCGCTATATCGCTGACGGAGATATGCTTTGTGCCTTCGTACAAATCTCTCGCCGTCATAAACAGCGTGTAGGCGTCGGTGGACACATCGCCGAGGCGAACGGCAGAGAAATCAATACTTTTGTATCCGACAGCCCTTCTTGCCAGCGACCACAGATGCTTGTCGGCAGTCAGCAGATACAGAGCCGAGAGCATGGCGTTATCGCCGGAGAGACTTCTTTCAATGGCGGTTTGGAACATTTCCTTGTGCGCTTTTCCGCGGTATATCATCGGGCAGTCCTCGCTTTCTTTCATATATTTCTTCAGTCTGCGCTGAAAGGCGTTATTTTTGACGGCTTCAAAGGTATGGTACATAAGCTCCGCATATCCGGCTGCTCCGGCTTCAATGCGTTCCTCTATGCACGCGCATTTCGGCAGCCTGCATTTCTTTTTTCTGTCGTAGTAGGGACAGAGACGGCAGTCGCAGTCTTTGGCGGTGTATTTGAATCTATTAAACACATACACGCCGTGTCCTCTGCGTCCGAAGCCGGGGACGGAGGTCATCATGCGTTCAAGCTCTATGTCCTGACGGGTATTGCTGAATAACATGGTAATCACTTCTTTCTGTGTTTTGTTGTGAAATAGAAAAAGCCCCCGGCTTTTGCAAGGAGAAAACAAAAGCCGGAGGCGGGCATATTCAATTTTTTATTCCATCGTCATGCCGTCATCCTCGTTTTGCTCAAACTGATAATCGGGATTGTCCCTGACATACGGTAGAATGTACTCGATTTTGTCCATCAGCTTTTCAAGCGTTCTTTCCTGATCGTAGGTTAGGCTGTAGTTTGTGTCTTTGGTAAAGCCGAGGCAGCGATAGAAATCTTCAAGCTCCTCATTGCTGAACTGAAGGTATTTATCCACCAGCTCGGAACGCTCGGCGAAGGCTTGCTTGGAGGATTCATAGTTATAGCTGTAATCACCCAACATAGCACCGGTTCGGTTGTAGGTGAGTAACCACGACGAAAACTGAAAGCCGTATTGACTTCCCATATCTTTTGCACCGAAGACTACGCCGTTGAATTCGGACAGCTTGCGGTAGTCTTTGATTCCGTTAATTTCAAACTTCGGAGCATTTTCATAGGCGGAAATATATTCTTTGGCGCTGTCAATCATGTCCTCAACCTTGAGGAAGCACTCTGCCTGTTTATCGGATTGATGCTCATCGGAACGGTAGGTGTAGTTTCCGTCCGAATGCAGACGGCAGATCGGCTGTTCATTCAGCGCGATATGAAGGATGCCGGACACGCTGTCGTACTTCGACGAGCATCCGATGGACGGCAGTCTTCGCGCCATCTCTTGCTGTAATCTTGTCATTCTGTTTTCCTCCGTTTTCTTGTTTTCGGGCGCAAAAAAGCGGATAAGTTTTTTACGCTTATCCGCTTTCAGTGGGCGATATTCGGTTGTTGTTAGTTCAAATCCTGTCAGAGTAGGAAAAACGCCGTTTGGCATCTATAAAATACTGTTTTGAAAATTAGCTTTAAATATGCGAAAAACCCCGATAAAATCGAGGTTTTTCGTGAGGCATCTTTTTTGTTACCTCTTTTTGGTGCGGATGTTCTTAACCAATCTTAAAAATCTATTGATATTCCGGTCTGGATTCACACATTCAAGATCCGCACATTCGACTTTTATCACCTTTATCAGTACAATGACAGTATCAAAATAAGGGAGGATGCAAAGGCTATGGAAAAGTATATTACAGACAAACAAACGGGGTTACAGTATGAATTAGTGGGCGACTACTATTTGATTGCCGGAGATGATGAGCCGGAACCACGCCCTATCGGTATATGGGGACAGCGACATTTGGATTATATCAAGCAATACAAAAAGTCGATTTATACTGACCTGAAAATGACCGGAAAGCTGAACGACTACCTTGCCCACCTGAATGAAGAAGCGGAAGAAATGTTTTCCCGGCTGGTCAAACAAATGGCGGGACAGCAAGGTATCACAGAGCGGATGAAAGCTGAAAATCAAATGCTATGGGTTTGTAGGATGAATAATATCAGAAATAGTGCTATGGAGACAGTATACAATCAACTTATCAATATATAACTAAAATGGCGGCAGGTAATCCTGTCGCCATTACTTTTTCAGCCCTTTTGCTATTGCAATTAAGTGATCTAATTGCTCATTATCCAAATGCTTGGCAATTTGCAATAAGTCATTTGCTTTACTGGGACTTATTGAATCAATATCAAAAAATTCACTCGGAGTTACGCCTAAATACTCGCATATATATAAAATGCCTTCTAATGATGGTTTCGATTTTCCGGTTTCAATATTATTGATATATCCCGGATTTTGCCCGATTGACAAACTCATATCCCTTGCAGATACACCTTTAAGCTCACGAAGCCGTGCTAATCTCAAAGAGAAATCCTTTGCGTCCAAATAGTATCACCACCTTTGTTATATTGTAACCCATACGCATGGCAATAATATTTGTTGTTAGGCTTTAATTCTGTTGAAATA
>CAZMRH010000202.1:0-2965 GCA_964568705.1 uncultured Lachnospiraceae bacterium | reverse complement strand
CGATATCTGATATGCCTTGGGAAGATCGGGATATGTGTAGTGCTTGCGATCCATTCTCGACACTTTATTTATGCGGCAGCCGAGCGCAAGCCCCGCCGTCACCGCGTATTCGACGACTTTTTTGTTCAGTACCGGCAGGCTTCCCGGCTGACCTGTGCATACCGGGCAGCAGTGAGAGTTCGCGTCCCCGCCGAATTTCGTCGTGCAGCCGCAGAATATCTTCGTTTCGGTGGACAGCTCGACGTGAGTCTCAAGTCCGATGACAGTCTCGTATCTCACAACCTCACACCCCACTTCGTATCGCGTACATAAGCCGCGCCGCACTCATTTTCAAACGCAAGCGCTGCCGATAAAATTCCCGCTTCATCGAAATGTCTGCCGATTATCTGCATCCCTGCGGGCATCCCCTCATCGTCAAAGCCGCACGGCAGCGATACAGCAGGCAATCCCGCGAGATTCGGCGACACGGTACATATGTCGTTCTGATACTTTTCGACCGGTGAAAGCTTGGCGCCGCTTTTTATCGCTGTGACGGGGGACGTCGGTGCAATCAGGAAGTCGCATTTTCCAAATGCATCACGGAATTCACTTCGCAGCATTTCACGAAGCCCCAACGCCTTTTTATAATAATTATCGCGGTATCCCGCCGACAGCACGTACGTGCCGATCATTATACGGCGGCGCACCTCCTCGCCGAACCCCTGCGTCCTCGTGCAGCGAATGACCTCATCAGGCGTATCGCCGTCCGATGCGCGAAAGCCGTAGCGGATGCCGTCGAAGCGTCCGAGATTTGACGATGCTTCGGCGCACGCGATGATGTAATAAATTTGGAGGCTGTATTTCAGCGTCGGTATGCTCAGCGGAGTAATTTCCGCGCCGAGCTTTTTATAAACATCAACCGCACCGTTCACCGCCGACGCGATATCGTCCGGCAGTGCGTCAAAATATTCCCTCGCGATGCCGATTTTCTTGCCCTTCACCGACGCGGTAAGTGCGCCGCCGACAGGCTCGGTATCGCGGTACGTCATATCGCCGCCGTCGTGTCCAGATATTATGTCAAGCACCGTAGTAGCATCACGCACGGTCGACGTGAGCGTTCCGATCTGATCGAGCGATGAGCCGAACGCGACAAGTCCGCAGCGCGACACCTTGCCGTAGGTCGGCTTAAGTCCGACTATACCGCAGAGGGACGCGGGCTGACGCACACTTCCGCCTGTGTCGGATCCTATGCCGAATACCGCAAGTCCCGCAGCGACCGCCGCAGCCGATCCGCCCGAACTGCCGCCCGCAACGCGCGACGTATCATGCGGATTCGTCACCGCACCATAGTACGACATGTCGGATGCCGAGCCCATCGCGAACTCATCCATATTGCCTTTGCCGAGCAGCACCGCACCCGCGTTTTTAAGAAATGCCCACACCGCCGCGTCATAGCACGGGATATAATCCGAAAGCATACGCGACGCGCACGATGTAAGGATGCCCGATGTCGTGATATTATCCTTCAATATAAACGGTATCCCGTCAAGCGCGCCGAGCATTTCTCCTTTTACAATCCGCTCATCCGTGTGACGCGCCGCTTCAATCGCTACGTCCTCCGTCACGGTGATGTACGCGTGAAGTGTCGGATCGTCGCGACGCACTGCGTCAACATACGCGCGGGCAAGCTCCGATGCCGAGATTTTCTTGTCCTTGAGCAGTCGGTGCGCCCTCTCTATCGTCATCATCGGCGCGCCTCCGGCTTTTTCACGATGAAGTACCTTCCGTCGCTCTCATACGCATTTGACAGAAGAAGCGTACGGTCGAATGACGGCGTGACAGTGTCATCACGTAGATCACACGCCTCAGTCTCCCTGTCCTCGGACTCAGCCGACACCTGCGCCTCTGCAATCATTCCCGCAAATTCTATCACGTTGTTCAGGTCACTGAGAAGCGCGTCGATGTCCGCACCCTCCAGTGAAAGTGCGGCAAGCGCAGCAGTCTTTCTTAGCTCTTCCACGGATACCATACTGCTCCCCCTTATGCCGTAAGTCATTTCATGCTTTTTTCTATTATACCCGCGAATTCCCACGCTGTCAAATGTAATCACATTTTTCAGAAATTTCCGCGTAACTGTACTATTTCGGATGCCGTGTCATCATAATAATATTAATTTTGTAAGAATTTGCTGAGCTATTGAATTTTATGTCTCCATGTCGTATAATATATCGGAAAAGTTTTTGAAGGAGTCACCCCATGTATAAAGTAGGATTTGATAACGACAAGTATCTGCAAATGCAGTCAGAGCATATCCGCGAGAGAATCTCCCATTTCGGCGAGAAGCTGTATATGGAATTCGGCGGTAAACTGTTCGACGACTTCCACGCCTCGCGCGTTCTTCCCGGCTTCAAGCCCGATAGCAAGCTCCAGATGCTGCTTCAGCTGAAGGATCAGGCTGAGATCGTTATCGCCATAAACTCCATCGACATAGAGAAAAGCAAGGTGCGCGGCGACCTGGGCATCACTTACGACGCCGACGTGCTTCGCCTCATCGACCTTTTCAGAAGCGTCGGGCTGTACGTCGGAAGCGTCGTGATGACCTGCTTTACCGGGCAGAACGCCGCCGTCAAGTTCCAGAAGCGGCTTGAGGTTGCTGGCGTTCGCGTATATCATCACTACATCATCGAAAACTATCCGTCAAACATAGAGCTTATCGTCAGCGATGAGGGCTTCGGCAAAAATGAATACATCGAGACCTCGCGTGAGCTTGTCGTCGTGACTGCTCCCGGTCCCGGAAGCGGCAAGATGGCGGTTTGCCTCTCGCAGGTGTATCATGAGCATAAGCGCGGCGTGAAAGCGGGATACGCGAAGTTCGAGACGTTCCCGATATGGAATCTGCCGCTCAAGCACCCCGTCAATGTCGCATACGAATCGGCGACAGCGGACTTAAGTGACGTGAACATGATAGACCCCTTCCATCTCGAGG
>CAZMRH010000201.1:0-2977 GCA_964568705.1 uncultured Lachnospiraceae bacterium | reverse complement strand
CTTTTGGTTACTTTTCTCCGCAGAAAAGTAACAAGAAAAAACCCGTCATGGGTATTCGCATAGTCACGCTATAAGCTAAACAGGTTGGTGTCCAAACGATATCCGCAGACTTTGGTGAGAAACACAAAGAAGAAAAGCCCGTTATGGGTATTCGCAAAGTATCGCTTTATGCAAAACAGGTCGGTGTCCGAGCGACTCAAGCAACCGTTCGACGGAACGGCTAAAACACCTGCTGACATTGCATCGGCAGACAGTTATACAGCATGGCGATAGACGTCAGGATTAAGCCGACCATCCACACAGACAACGCTTGAAACTATATTGTAAAAAAGGATATAATTATGGAAGATTTGCGTAGGATAACAAATGATATTATCGCGGCGGCGAAACGCGGCGGTGCTGACCGTGCCTACTGTGCCGCATCCGAGGTGAACGTGACCGAGTTCAACGGACTTGACGATCGACTAAGCCTCATGCGCACCGTATTTTCGTCGTCTATGTCCGTCAGCGTGTTCAAGGACGGCAGAAAAGGCAGCGTATCAACGAATAAGCTCGATTCGTCGGCGGTCGATAAGGCTGTAGCCGACGCGATACGCGCAGCCGACGCGTCCGAGAGCGATCCCGCGTGGGAGCTGTGCCCGGACGGAGGCGTGCGTGAGTTTCGCTCCGGCTGCCCCGACGGCGACATGGATAAGCTGTTCACACGAGCAGCGGAGCTTATAAGTACGGTGAAAGCGGACTTCCCGAAGATAATGCTCGAGAGCGCGGTCATCTCACATGGTACGACGACCTCCTCCTACCGCAATACGAGCGGCGCGGACTACCTCACCGTCGCGGGTTATTACGAAGTGAGCATTATGTACTCCGCTCACGACGGCGACAAGTCGACTTCGTTCATGTCGAGCGAGTTTATCACGGCTTCTCTTGATACGCCGTTTATCGAATGTGCGTCGGTAAAAAGTGATCTTGAGAGCTGTGAGAGGCAGCTTGACTCCACGACCGTGACGGGAAGCCGTACGGGCGTGATCGTGCTGACACCCGACTGCCTCGCGTCATTCCTCGATTCGGTTATCGGGTGCTTCGCAAGCGATCCGTGTATACTTGACGCAACGAGCCTGTGGAAATCGAAGCTCGGCGAGCGCGTGGCGGACGAGCGCGTGACCATCTGCTTTGATCCGACAGACGAAAGCATCGTCTGCCCCGAGGCGTTCACGGCTGAAGGCTACCTCTCGCGCCCGTACTGCTTCATCGAGCGCGGGATTCTGAAAAGCTTCAACCTCTCGCCGTATGTCGCCAACAAGACGGGCGGCGTGCGTGCGGATAACGGAGGCGACTCGCTGATAATGGCGGCGGGAGTCAGGACGCTTGACCAGATAATTGCGGACATCCCCTACGGCATACTTGTCGGCAGATTCTCCGCAGGCCAACCGAGTGCGTCTGGTGATTTCGCGGGAGTGGCAAAGAACAGTTTTAAAATCGAGAACGGCAAGGTCACGACGGCGCTCAGCGAGACGATGATAAGCGGAAATCTCGCGCATATACTGATGAATGTGACGGGGATTTCAAGTGAGCGCGTGTCGACCGGAACAATGACTCTGCCGTACGCCGCGTTTGACGGGGTTAACATTTCAGGAAAATAATACCTAAACTTACGATATTTCAATATATTTTATATATTCGTATCGGCACAGGGCTTCATTTTTATATAATCTTTACATTGACTTGATATTTGGTATGTTGTATAATCATCAAAGTGATTATTTGTGCATATTAACAAATATAAACGATAATATTAATTAACTCAGAGCTAACTGCATATAAAAACAGCTCTGTCGGTGTGAAGGAAGAAAGTATTGAATTTTACAGATGAAAAGACGGCGGGCGGAACATTACCGAACGCCTCGGGTGAAAAGCAGGCAGGCCCTGAGACGGGTTGCGGTGCACCTGCGGAAAATCCGTGCGGCTGTTGCAAATCACTCCCGAATTATTCGGTTATTTTCAACCGTCCGGTAGAAGCGGTCGCGGTACTCGGAAAAAACCGTGCTCTGGTATGTCTTGTGAGGCACGGCGTCACGGACTGGAATCAGACGATGCGGCTTCAGGGCAGAGTCGAAGTCCCGCTGAACGCGGAGGGTCGCAGACAGGCCGAGGAGGTTGCGAAGACGATAAAATCGGCGGTCGCGATGGGACTCGGTCAGGTGAAGATATACTCATCGCCGCTCTCACGGGCGTTTGATACGGCGGGCTACATCTCGCGGGCGATAGGTGTCGACGACATCACGGTACTCAGCCGTCTCAACGAGCGAGATTACGCGGGGCTCACCGGACTTACCTTTGCTGAGCGCAAGGTTCAGTTTCCGAGAGGTGAGCGCGAAGTAAAAAATCTCGAGCGAGTGCCGGAGTCGGGAATAAGGATGAAGCGTGCGATTGCGGAAATACGCAAGCAGTCCGGCATCAAAACGTCAGTTGCGGTAACACACGGCGGGGTCATCAACGCGTTGTACTACTATCTCACCAACGGCAGGATCGGCACGGGCAGAAATATTTCGAAAAATTGCGGCATCGGACTTGTCGCGGTGGGCGAGCATGATGTGATACCGCTTGCGTATAATCTGTACGGCGACGAATTTACAGCATATATCGAGAAACTCTGCCATATGTGGAACAGGAACTGAAAAATTACGGAGACGGGAGACCGTCTCCTTTTTTTACGGGCGCGGGGGATACACGGGTACGCGGTCTTTTTGAAAGGCCTGGCGAAAAACGGGGGTACGCGGCCTTTTTGAAAAAAGGCCTGGCGAAAAACTTTCCGCACGGGTTAATTACAAACAAAGTACAGTAAAAGCGTCAGGTTTATATTTAACATTCACCGACAGACGAATGTGACACTTACTCCGAATGCGATAGCACGCAGACATGCGCGACAGGTCACCGAAGCTGACTTCCGTATCGAAGTCAAAACACGCGGAGAGCGTGC
>CAZMRH010000200.1:2025-3002 GCA_964568705.1 uncultured Lachnospiraceae bacterium | reverse complement strand
TCTGCTCGCTCGTCAGGTTGGCGTTCCCGCAATCGTTGTTTACATGAACAAGACTGACCTCGTTGATGACGATGAGCTTCTTGAGCTTGTTGAAATGGATATCCGTGACCTGCTCAACGAGTACAGTTTCCCCGGCGACGACACCCCGATCATCCGCGGCTCTGCTCGTATGGCTCTTGACTCGACAAGCAAAGACCCGAACGATCCCGTATACGATTCCATTCATGAGCTGATGAAGGCTGTCGACGAGTTCATACCGACACCTGACAGAAAGTCCGACCTTCCGTTCCTGCTCCCCGTCGAGGATGTATTCTCCATCTCCGGTCGTGGTACAGTTGCTACGGGCAGAGTTGAGCGTGGTACTGTCAAGATGGCTGACCCCGTTGAGATCGTCGGTCTTTCCGATGAAAAGAAGAACACAGTCGTTACCGGTATCGAGATGTTCCATAAGCTCCTCGACAGCGCTGAAGCAGGCGATAATGTAGGTCTTCTTCTCCGCGGTATCGACAAGAACGGTATCGAGCGTGGACAGGTTCTCTGCAAGCCCGGCTCGATTCATCCGCACACAAAGTTCGTCGGTCAGGTTTACGTTCTTACCGAAAAAGAAGGCGGCCGTCAGAAGCCCTTCTTCTCAGGCTACCGTCCGCAGTTCTATTTTAGAACAACTGACGTTACCGGCACGATTGGTCTTCCCGAAGGCGTTGAAATGTGCCGCCCCGGTGATAACGTTGACATGAAGGTTGAACTTATCACACCTATCGCTATTGAAAAGGGACTTCGTTTCGCTATCCGTGAAGGCGGCAGAACTGTCGGCTCCGGCGTAGTTATCGAAATCGACGACTAACTAATTAAGTATCATTAACAAGACAGCCGGATATTTTCATCCGGCTGTCTTGCTAAACACTATTCTATGCATTGTTCTCCGTTCCACATATTCATACCGACAAAGGATTAACGCCTTATGATGCCTTATCTTT
>CAZMRH010000200.1:0-2015 GCA_964568705.1 uncultured Lachnospiraceae bacterium | reverse complement strand
TCCTGTGTTCAATGGTTCCCGTAATAGAGCTTCGCGGTGCGATTCCGTGGGGTGCGGCACTGGGACTGCCGTGGTACTGTGTATTTATCGTCACTGCTATCGGGAATATGGTACCTGTCCCGATTATCCTTCTTTTCATTCGCAAAATTGTCGAATGGATGAAGGAGACGGAAAAGCTTCGTAAGATCGCACTTTGGATCGAAAACAAGGCTGACAAAAACAAAGAGAAAATAATAAAATACGCAACATGGGGGCTCATGCTGTTCGTCGCAATTCCGCTTCCGGGAACAGGTGCATGGACAGGCGCACTTGTCGCGGCTATGCTAAATATGCGTCTTAAATACGCACTTCCAAGCATATTCGCAGGCGTACTTATAGCCGGCTTTATAATGTGCGGTGTCTCCTATGGCTTTCTTTCATTCCTCTCATTTCTCGCGTGACACATTTTTTTACACCGAAAATTTCGCAATATCCTATTGCTTTTTATAAAACAATGTGATATAATGCTACAGAATCTTATCAAGAGTGGCTGAGGGACTGGCCCCATGAAGCCCGGCAACCTACCGTACGGCGGCAAGGTGCTAATTCCTGATAGATAAGAGTCGCGGCTTTGTCAAATTCTGCTTCCGACTCTGTCGGAAGCATTTTTTTGCTGAATTTACCCCGCTGACCAAGAAAGGAAGACAATGAAAAAATTATTCACATCGGAGTCCGTCACTGAGGGGCATCCCGATAAAATCTGCGACCGCATATCTGATGCGATACTTGATGCGATAATCGACGAGGATCCCATGGCGCGCGTCGCATGCGAATCGACCTGTACGACAGGGCTGGTATACGTTATGGGCGAGATCACGACGAACGCATACGCCGACATCCAGACGATTGTTCGCGAGGCTATACGCGAAGTCGGATATGACCGTGCAAAGTACGGCTTCGACTGCGACACATGCGGCGTTATCAGCACGATTCACGAGCAGTCGCCCGATATCGCACTCGGTGTGAACAAGTCATATGAAGCGAAACACGGCGGAGATACTGACTTTGACACAGGCGCAGGCGATCAAGGCATGATGTTCGGATACGCATGCGATGAGACACCGGAGCTTATGCCGCTTCCGATTTCTCTTGCACATCGTCTTGCAAAGCGCCTGACTGCGGTGCGTAAGGACGGCACGCTTCCGTATCTTCGCCCGGACGGAAAAACTCAGGTGACTATCGAATACGACGGAGACAAAGCGATTCGCGTTGATACTATAGTCGTTTCCTCACAGCATAATCCCGAGGTATCGCTTGAAGAAATACGTCAGGGTATAATTGACAACGTAATACTGCCGGTCGTACCTTCATCAATGCTTGATGATGAGACTAAGATATTTGTAAATCCCACCGGACGCTTCGTAGTAGGCGGTCCTAACGGCGACAGCGGCCTTACCGGACGTAAGATCATTGTCGATACCTACGGAGGGTACTCGCGTCATGGTGGTGGTGCTTTCTCTGGAAAAGATCCGACGAAGGTCGACAGGAGCGGTGCATACATGGCCCGGTATATTGCCAAGAATGTCGTCGCGGCGGGACTTGCGCGCCGCTGCGAGGTGCAGCTTGCTTATGCGATAGGTGTGGCACATCCCGTGTCGGTACTCGTAGACACCTTCGGTACAGGTAAGATCGATGACGAAAAAATTTCTGAAATGGTGTGCGCAAATGTAGATTTACGGCCGGCAGCGATAATCGAGCGTTTCGACCTGCGCCGCCCGATATATAAGCAGCTCTCCGCATACGGTCACATGGGACGTGAGGAGCTTAATGTGCCGTGGGAGTCGCGCGATCTCGCGGAGATACTCGGAAAGTAATAATATTAAGCACAAATGCCTGAGAAATGCAGGCAGAAAAATTAGCGAGGCACTCGATGATTCGCTGAAACTAATAAGAAAAAACCTCGTTCATAAGAACGAGGTTCCAGACTGAAGACAAAGTCCCGAAAGGGGCTTTATTTTTTTGCAAAAGTGGATAAA
>CAZMRH010000199.1:0-3011 GCA_964568705.1 uncultured Lachnospiraceae bacterium | reverse complement strand
CGAGAGGATCACGGCGGCACAGATGCAGACGCGGCGTGACGCAAGTCTTTTTGCGGTAATGTAAATATGATCA
Source organism: uncultured Lachnospiraceae bacterium (assembly GCA_964568705.1). Taxonomy (GTDB): domain Bacteria; phylum Bacillota; class Clostridia; order Oscillospirales; family CAG-272; genus CAZMRH01. The sequence goes on along the minus strand of CAZMRH010000199.1, from coordinate 2,938 downwards.
CCTCCGGTATTTTGAAGTAAGCCCTCACATAAATTTATACAGAATAATATATGACGGAGGACTGATAAACTTGAGCCTGAATGAAAAAAAACGGAGGCGCAATCAGAAGCGCCGCCGCATATCCGAGAAAATCAGCCGCGCGTTTGACGTGCCGCCGGACGCGGTGTCGGACGACTCGACTGCCGAGATACGCGGACGCAGTGAAATGATATTCACCTCCTGCTGCGGCATCGTCGACTATCATTCGCGACGTGTGATAATCGAAGCGCCCACCGCGGTAGCCTCGGTAATCGGCGACAGGCTGAGCGTAAAATCATATACTGACGGGCGTATATTCATCACCGGACGTATAAGCTGCGTACGATTCTTCGATACTGTGGAGGAAGCGTATGATTCGTGAGATATTCGCGTATGCGGTGGGTTATGCAGAAATTGAGGTTGACGGGCACGACGCGGCGGAGATGTTGAATCTGCTCGGGTGTGAGAAGATTGTGTTCGCGGACACATCGCGCGGTGATGAGACCTCACCGCTTCGCTTCACCGTGTATCTGCACAGTGTAAAGCGGCTGAAAGGCGCGGCGGAGAGGTACGGGATAGAGATATGCGTACTAAGACGGCACGGCGTTCCCATTATTATTAAAAAATACAGGAAACGGTGGGGCATCGCAGTGGGTATGCTTATATTCCTCTCGATAATCTCGGTGTCGTCGCTGTTTATCTGGGATTTTGAGGTGAGCGGCAACAGTACCGTGCCGGATGAAAAAATTATCGCGGGGCTTGATGCGCTCGGTTGCGGGGTCGGCTCATACATTGACGGTATAGACTTTGATTTGCTCCATAACAATTTTCTGCTTAATAATACCGACATTGCCTGGATAGCGGTTAATATGCACGGAACAAGAGCGGCGGTTGAGGTGCGCGAGATGAAGGTTGCGGACAACACCGATATACCGAAATACGCGAATGTCATAGCGGCGGAGGACGGATGTGTGCAGCTTATCCAGACGCACTCGGGCAGGGCGGCGGTGAAGATAGGTGACACGGTCAGACGGGGTGAGCTGCTCATCAGCGGAGTTATCACGGTAAGGGAGGACGGAATTCGATACGACAGTGCATCGGGCAAGGTGTACGCCGAGGTCGTGCGTACATTCAAAGTATCAGTTCCACTTGAAAATACAAAAAAAATTATGACAGGAGAAAAAATCAAACATAAAAGCATAAAATTTTTCGGAAATACGGTAAATCTTTTCGGAAAGAGTGGAATTCCGTATGCAAATTATGATACAATAGAAACGGAGAGACAGGTAACACTTCTCGGCAGATATAAAATACCTCTGTGGGTGACCACAACGGAATTCGCGGAGTGTACCGATGAAATAATAACTCTGTCGGGGGACGAGGCGGCATCAGAGGCAGCGGCACAGTTTTCGAAAAGTCTCAGCGAAACGATCGGAGACGGAACACTTGTTGAAAAAGAGATAACGTGCGGTATGCAGGACGGCGAATACGTTATCGACTGTACCGTGCGGTGTGTGGACGATATCGGCGAGATCATGCCGATAAGAGTAAATGAAACTCCGTCTCAGGACGGCAATTTAAATACGGAAATAAAAGAGTAAAAATATGGCAGAAAGAAAACTGACAACTCAGAATTCGGAAATCACAAGCCGCATCTTCGGCAGCTTTGACAAAAATGCCGCACGCATTGAGGAAAGCTTCGGAGTGAGGCTTTATAACCGCGCGTCGGAAAACGGTACGGGCGACACGATAGTCATCGAGGGCGACGCGGCTGCGTGTGATTCGGCACTCGGTGCGCTTGAATATATGAAACGGATGGCATCCTTCGGGAACGATCTGAACGATCAGTCGGTCGACTACATCATCGGCATGGTCAAGGACGGAAAGTCGGACGATCTTGCACAGCTTGACGACGACGTGTTCTGCATCACGACGAAGGGCAAGCCGATAAAAGCAAAGACCATCGGACAGAAAAAGTACGTCGAGGCGATACGAAAGAACACAGTCGTCATCGGCGTCGGACCTGCGGGAACAGGCAAGACGTATATCGCCGTCGCGATGGCGGTCAAGGCACTGCGCGCGCATGAAGTGAGCCGGATAATTCTGACGCGACCGGCAGTCGAAGCGGGTGAGAGGCTCGGATTTCTTCCGGGAGACTTACAGAGTAAGATTGACCCGTACCTCAGACCGCTGTACGATGCGCTGTACGAAATGCTGGGCGCGGAAAACTGCACACGGCTTATTGAAAAAATGGCCATCGAGATAGCTCCGCTCGCCTACATGAGAGGACGCACGCTTGACGATTCGTTCATCATCCTCGACGAGGCGCAGAACACGACGCCCGAGCAGATGAAAATGTTCCTGACAAGACTCGGCAACGGCTCACGCGCGGTCGTAACGGGAGACCTGACACAGACAGACCTCCCATACGGTCAGAAAAGCGGACTGACGATCGCGGTGCAGATACTGAAGGATATTGACGATATCGCGATACATGAATTCACGGATCGTGATGTCGTGCGTCACAGACTGGTGCAGAAGATTATCCTCGCATACGAAAAATACGAGCGGGCAAGATCTAAATCACAGAATCAGGGGAATGTAAAATATAAATTCAAGGCACAAAAAGGGAACGGCAGAAAGTAATGAGAGTTAAAATTTACTACAGCAATGAGCAGGACAAGTACAGAGTAAGCATCGAAATGCGCCACCTTATAAAGCAGACGGTGCTGACGACACTGGCTTATGAGGGCTTTGGGCGTGACGCGGAGGTATCGGTCACGTTCACAGATAACGAGGGGATACGGAAGCTCAACCGCGAATACCGTGAGCGCGACACCGCGACGGACGTGCTCTCCTTCCCGATATATTCGTTTGAAGGTGACGATATGCCGGATGAATGTGATCCGGTCTCTCTCGG
>CAZMRH010000198.1:0-3014 GCA_964568705.1 uncultured Lachnospiraceae bacterium | reverse complement strand
TTATGTAGGATTTTCCCGGAGTAAGCGTGCTGACCTTGACGTACTTGTACGTCGTTTCGCCCACAGCCGCAGCTGGAACCGAAAAAACCGGAATCATGCTGCACACGAATGTGAGCGCAAGCACGATCGACAGTATTTTCTTTACAGAGTTTCTCATTTCATTTCCTCCTTTGATGCTTCGCATATAAAAGATTTTATGATACGGTTAAATATTATTTGCCGGTCAGTCTGATGAGAATCCGATTTTGCTGCACCTTTCCTGAAAAATGGGTGTATAACAGCTTCCCCTGTTAAAGGGGATAATGATACATATTTATTGTAGCAAACTTTTTCCATATTGTCAAGGGCAGCATCACGATTTTTACATTTATTTTCTATTATTATCCATATGAATATAAATAATAAACTCAATAATTGTTCGATAATACTGCCCGGGGGTAAAATCGATTATTTTAGGTTGCATTTTACAAAATATGAACTAATATTTTTTACCCATAAATCGGAGCCGGTTTACTCTTCAAACCGGCTCCGATTTATTAGTATTTATATATTTTTCTGCTTTCATGATGCATGAGTGCAGGACGTCCGCCGCTCGGTATACCGCACGGCGGACGCTTCATCTTTATCCCTTTTGGACTTCGCTTATATCATACGGCGTCGTCTGATATACGAAGTAGTTGAGCCAGTTGCTGTATAAGAGATTCGCGTGACTTCGCCATGTGACGAGCGGTGCGCGCGTCGGATCGTCGTCCGGGAAGTAGTTAACCGGTACCTGAATGGGCAGTCCCGCCGCCTTATCGCGCAGATATTCCTTCTTGAGCGTGTCCGCGTCATACTCGGAGTGACCTGTGATGAATATCTGATGCCCCTTGTCGGTTGACACGGCGTATACTCCCGCGATATCCGACGACGCGAGTATCTTCAGACTGTCGCACGCCTCGATATCCTCCGTCCTGACCGTTGTGTGACGAGACTGCGGTACCATGAAGGTGTCGTCGAAGCCGCGCAGGAGGATAGAGTTTTTCTTGTCCTTTTGATGCTCGAATATGCCGAACAGTTTTTTGTCAAGCGGATATTTCTTTATGCCATAGTGATAATATAGCCCCGCCTGTGCGCCCCAGCAGATGTGGAACGTGCTCGTGACATGCGTTTTCGTCCACTCCATGATGCGGCACAGCTCATCCCAGTACTCCACCTCCTCGAACTCCATCATCTCGACAGGTGCGCCCGTGATTATCATTCCGTCGAAATTGCGGTCGCATATCTTGTCAAAGGTGGTGTAGAACGCGAGCAAATGCTCATATGAGGTATTTTTCGATTCATGCGTCGCGGTGTGCATCAGCTCAAGCTCGACCTGAAGCGGCGTATTGCCGAGAAGTCTGGTAAGCTGGGTTTCCGTGGTGATTTTCGTGGGCATGAGGTTCAGAATGAGTATCTGAAGCGGACGGATATCCTGCGTCAGTGCGCGGCTCTCCGTTATGACGAAAATATTTTCCGATAACAGCGTCTCCGTCGCCGGAAGCGCGTTGGGAATCTTGATTGGCATAATTTGCTCCTTTCGTATGATTGCGTGGGTAGGTATTCCGCATACTGCGGTATGCGGGTCAGGCTTCGCCCGACACCTACCCGCTTTTCATGGAAAAGCGGGGGAAAAGGGTACAGGGCTGTAGGCGAGCGTCCGATTAAACTCTGACGATTTTCGCCGTACCTTGTCTCAATATACCCCTTTTGAAAGTTTTTCGCCAGGCCTTTTTTCAAAAAGGCCGCGTATCCCTCTCATACCTTATTTTCCGGCTATCGACGCGAGTGCCGCTTCGATTCCGGCCTTCTGCTCAAGGTACTTGGTGAGCTTGTCGCGCTCACCCTGAACGACTGCCGCGGGTGCTTTCGCCGTGAAGCTCTCATTTGCGAGTTTTCCTTCGGCGCGCTTTATTTCACCCAAAACATTCTTTAGTTCACCCTCGAGTCTTGCGCGTTCAGCCGCAAAGTCAACGATATCGGCAAGCGGGATGAATATGACGGCGGAGTCGGTGATGATCTGTACCGCGTCGTCCTCGCTGTAATCGCCCGAAAGCAGCGTTACCTCAGATGCGGACGCGAGGCGGCCAAAGAATACGTGCGACGCTTCTCCGAACGCTTCGGGATACTTCGTCTCGATATACACCTTCGCGTGTCTTGACGGCGCGACATTCATCTCGGCACGTCTTGTGCGGATCGCACGGATGGCGGCGATAACGCGGTCCATATTCGCTGCATCCTCGGGGAACGTGCGTGTTCCGCCCACCTCGGGATAGTCGCTTATCATGATGCTTCCGTCGATTCCGGGAAGCCCGGAGTATAATTCTTCCGTTATGAACGGCATGAACGGATGCAGCAGCTTTAACGTCTCCGACAAAACGTACGCAAGCACGTTCTGTGCGACGATGCTGCGCGCCTTGTCGTCACCTGATACAGACGGCTTGGACAGCTCAATGTACCAGTCGCAGTATTCGTCCCAGATGAAGTCGTAGAGTGTTGATAGAGCGATGCCTATCTCATATCTGTCAAGGTTTGAGCGGACGCTCGCCACCGCGTCGGCAAAGCGCGTGAGTATCCATTTGTCCTCTGCCGCGAGATCCTTTTCATCCGGCAGCTTTATCTCGTCGATTGTCAGATTCATCATCACGAAGCGAGCCGCGTTCCACAGCTTATTCGCGAAGTTGCGCGCTGCCTCGATCTTCTCGTCGGAGAAGCGCATATCGTTTCCGGGGCTGTTGCCGGTAGCCAGCGCAAAGCGGAGTGCGTCCGCGCCGTATTTTTCGATTATCTCAAGCGGGTCAATTCCGTTGCCGAGCGACTTTGACATCTTGCGTCCCTGTGCATCACGCACAAGTCCGTGAATGAGCACCGTGTCGAACGGAGCCTTGCCGGTGTACTCAAGCCCGGAGAAGATCATACGCGATACCCAGAAGGTGATGATATCGTAGCCAGTCACAAGCGTCGATGTGGGGTAGAAATACTTTAAGTCCTCGGTT
>CAZMRH010000197.1:0-3024 GCA_964568705.1 uncultured Lachnospiraceae bacterium | reverse complement strand
CCCCTGAACGGCTTTTGGTTACTTTTCTCCGCAGAAAAGTAACAAAGAAAAATACATTATGGGTATAAACAGAGTGAAACTATAAGCTAAACAGGTTGGAGTCCCAGCGACATTCGCGGACACCCGTCAGCACGCATACCGAAATATTTCCCCACGTGAGGTTTACTATGTCAAAATCAGTACGCATACTTGCACTACTCATCTGTACCGCGATGATCGCCGCCCCCGTTATCCGTGCGTCCGATGCGCCGCCGCTCAGCGAAGCGGACATCATGCTCATCGCGCGCTTCGTTCAGGCCGAAGCAGGTGATGCGCCGCTCATCTGCCGCGTCGGTGTCGCTGCCGTCATCATCAACCGCATCGCGTCGTCGCACTTTCCCGATACCGCCGCCGCCGTTATCTTCGAGTCGGGCGAATTCGCATCCGCTTCATGCGGGATGCTGACCTGCGATACCGACGTTCCCGAAAATGTCATTGACGAGGTCAGACGCGCTGCCGCGGGGCTTGATCCGACTGACGGCTCGCTCTATTTCTGCGGCGAAGCGTCCAACCGCCGCGGCATTATCCCGACGCTGACTGCCGGTGGTATGATATTCGGGCGCGAGTGTGCATCGAAATAGTGACGGATTTCCCGAAAGCGGTTGCATTAGTTGCCGAAAACAGATATAATGAAAGATAAATAAAACTATATCCGTGAGGTATTTATGGCTGACGATACAAACAGACGACTTAATGAGATGTTTTCGGGTAAAAGCGTGACGCTGCTCGGCGCGGGCGTGTCCAACATGCCGCTTGCGCGTTTTCTGACGGGGCTGGGTGCAAAGATCACCGTGCGTGACGCGAAGGACGCGGAATCACTCGGCGAGCGCTGCGACGAGCTGAAGTCGCTCGACGCGGATATCATCTGCGGCGACGGTTACCTTGACGGTATCGGCGGCGACTACATCTTCCGTTCACCCGGATTTCGTCCCGATAAGCCGCAGCTTGTGCATACGGTGGAAAACGGCTCGCGCCTCACCTCCGAGATGGAGCTGTTTATCCAAGAATCGCCTGCACCTGTCATCGCGGTGACGGGCAGTGACGGCAAGAGCACGACGACGTCGCTTATCTCGAAAATACTTGAGCGCTTGCTTGACGGAAGCGGTCATCGCGCGTATCTCGGCGGTAACATCGGAGAGCCGCTCTTAAACCGCATCACGGATATGACAAGCGGCGACCGCGTCGCGGCTGAGGTATCGAGCTTTCAGCTTATGACGGTCACGTCTCCCGTCGATACGGCGGTCATCACTAACATCACGCCGAATCACCTCAACTGGCACACGGATTATGACGAATACATCGGCGCAAAGGCGAAAATTCTTCACGGATGCCGCCGCGCCGTGCTCAACTACGGCTGTGATGTGACACGCGATCTCGGCAACGGACTTGACATGCCCGTATTCTGGTTTTCGGCGAAGGGTGTACCGTTCGGGATACTTCGCGAGGGTGACGCGGCAGTTTATGCGGAGGACGGATACCTGCGCGTCCTCGACACAGCCGACTTCATCGTACACACGGTGATGCGCCTTGACGAAATCGTACTTCCCGGCATACACAATGCCGAAGATTACATGGCGGCGACTGCGGCGGTATGGGGGCTCGGCAGCGTTGATGAGGTGATAGCGGCGGTGCGTGCAGTCGCAACCACGTTCGGCGGAGTTCATCACAGGATGGAGCTTGTAAGGGTACGGGACGGCGTATCATTCTACAACAGCTCGATTGATACAAGCCCGACGCGCACCGCGGCCGCTCTGTCGACGTTTGTGGGGCGTCCGGTAAATATAATCTGCGGCGGTGCCGACAAGGGCATCCCGTTTGAGCCGCTTGCCGATACACTCTGCACCTGCGGAAACGTGCGCACCGTCGTTCTGACCGGCGCGACGATGGAAAAAATCCGCGAGGCAGTCGAGAATCATCCGGGCTTTGCGAAAAGCGGGATAAATCTTATCTGCGAGCCGGACTTCGGCCGCGCGGTGACACTTGCGGCGGCAGCAGCACAGCCCGGCGACGCGGTACTGCTCTCACCCGCCTGCACCAGCTTTGACCATTTCGAAAATTTCGAGAAACGCGGCGAGCGCTTCATGGAAATCGTCATGGAGCTGTAGGAAGGATACGCGGCCTTTTTGAAAAAAGGCCTGGCGAAAAACTTTCAAAAGGGGCAGATCATAACAAGGCTCGCATGGAATCGTTATAATTAATATGAACGCTCGCAAGATTAACATACGTTCGGTATAAGCTAAACTCCTCCTGACTCGTCATCCGCTTATGACAAAATTCCCGTCACTGACATCTTCCCCCGAAAGGCGGCATATACAAATGAAGGAAACAAAAACAAACGCGATGCGTATGCTTGATTCTGCGAAAATCGCGTACCGCACTGATTCATACGCAGTCGACGAAAACGATCTCAGTGCAACTCACGCGGCACAGATGCTCGGCGTTGAACCCGAGGTCGTGTTCAAGACGATCGTGACGAAAGGCGAGCGCACGGGCTTCAACGTATTCTGCATCCCGGCAGAAGCTGATCTTGATTTAAAGAAGTGCGCGGCAGCGGCGGGTGACAAACGCGTCGAGCTGCTTCCCCTGAAGGAGCTGACCGCGGTAACAGGCTACGTGCGCGGCGGATGCTCACCGATCGGCATGAAGAAGCTCTTCCCGACGTTCATCGACTCGTCCGCGCAGAAGTTTGATGAAATATATGTCAGCGCAGGACAGCGCGGTAGACAGATTGTAATCGCGCCCGATTCCCTCGCGAAAGCCGTGAACGCACAGTTCGCCGAGCTTTCGTAGGAAAACGCGGCTTCTTTGAAAAGAAGCCTGGCAAGAAACTTTTCGCACGGGTTTTTCATGCAAAGTACGGTATAAATCGTCAGGCTTAAGCCGAACGGAACAATTTCAGAATGCGAAGCCGAAAAACGCACGCGTGCCGCTCACCGAAACCGACTTTGTATGCAAAGATAAAATTGCACGGCGAGTGCAATTTTC
>CAZMRH010000196.1:0-3067 GCA_964568705.1 uncultured Lachnospiraceae bacterium | reverse complement strand
CGGCAGTATCGCCGGTCACACACTGTATATAAACGGAAATACAATCAATCTTCACGAGCTCTGCGGCAACAATACCGCAGTCAGCTTCCGTGTGGATTAGGGAGAGACGGTTTTTTTCGACGGACAAATGTCCGTAGAAAAATATGCGTGACTCCGTCACGGAAGACGCGATGCGAGGGACCTGTCCCTCGCGCTCCCGGCACATGGTTGACAAAACAAAGTACAGCGTGAATCGTCAGGTTTATAACGGACATTTACCCGTGACGCTCACGTCGGATATGCCAGCCTGCGGACGAACGCGTACGGAAAGCTGCCCGTTGCTTTTCTCTGCAGAAAAGTAACAAGAAAAACCCCGTAATGGGTATAAACAGAGTAACGATATAAACAGAGAAGGTGGGCGTCCGATGTCATCGGTATACTATCGGCAAACCATCTGAACGCAATATAAAAAATAATAAGAAAAAGGAGGGATAAAATTGAACGACGATATCATGAAGGTCGAAGAAAAGAACATCGACGAAATAATGGCAAAATACGACCGTGAGTCGAATGTGCGTTATTTTTCGGGAATACCGAAAATGATTATTTCCAGTCTTTTCATCGCCTTCACACTGTATATCTTTGCGTCAACGCTGTTCTTCACCCCTGTCGAGCAGGTCAGACGTACCGTATTCATCGGCTTTTTTATCTTCATGGGCTTCCTCATCTATCCGATAAGCAAGAAGGAAGTAAAAATCGAAAACCACATCCCGTGGTATGACTTCGTGTTTGCGGTTCTCGGCTGCGCGCCGTACGTTTATTATGCGATAAACTGTACCGCGATAATCAACCGCGCCGCGTCAAAGACAACGCTCGATTACATCGCTGCGGTCGTCGGTATCATCTTTCTCATTGAAATATGCCGCCGTGCGGTCGGTTTTCCGATAATCGTGGTTGCTGCGGGATTTATAGTATACGCGTTCTCGACCGGGCAGTCGTGGCAGAGGATACTGCGCGAGCTGTTCTATAACGAAACGGGAATTCTGGGCACGCCTATCGGTGTATGCACGACTTTCATCGTACTGTTCATCATACTCGGTGCGTTCCTTGAGAAAACGGGCATCGGTACATACTTCGTCGACCTCGCGAATTCCGTCGCGGGTAAGGCGGTCGGCGGTCCGGCAAAGGTCGCCGTCATCTCAAGTGCACTTGAGGGTATGTATTCGGGAAGCTCCGTTGCGAATACTGTCGGAAGCGGAAGTATAACGATACCTGTTATGAAAAAGACGGGCTATAAACCTGAATTTGCCGCGGCAGTTGAGGCATCGGCTTCCACCGGCGGTCAGATAATGCCGCCTATCATGGGTGCGGCGGCGTTCCTGATGTCGGAGATCACCGGCATCCCCTACGCTACTATCGCCGTCACTGCGATACTCCCCGCCATTCTTTACTTCACGGGAATCTTCATGATGATTCACTTTGAAGCAAAGAAAAACGGACTGCGCGGTCTACCGCCAGAGAGCATACCGAACTTCTTCAAGCTCATACTCCACCGCGGCTATCTGCTCCTGCCCATCGTCGTGCTTGTCGTGATGATGAACTTCAGGACTGCCGCGATGTCTGCGTGTTATGCGATACTTTGCGCGATAATCGTCAGCTTCTTCAGCAAGGACACGAGACTTACGCCGAGAAAATTCGCCGCCGCGCTTGAAAACGGTGCGAAAAACACAATCGGCGTTGCGATTGCATGCGCTATGGCAGGAATCATCATCGGAGTCGTGTCGATGACGGGACTCGGTCAGACGCTTATCAGCCTGCTTGTGCCGCTGGCTCAGTCAAGCAAATTTCTTGCGCTGTTCCTGACAATGGTGTCGTGTATCATCCTCGGAATGGGCGTTCCGACTACGGCGAACTACGTCATCATGGCGACGATCACCGCACCGATACTCATTAAAATGGGACTTCCGATACTTGCGGCGCATATGTTCGTGTTCTACTTCGGTATCGTCGCCGATATCACGCCGCCTGTCGCGCTTGCGGCATATGCGGGCTCGGCGATAGCGAACTCCAATCCGTTCAAGACGGGTGTGACCGCGACAAGACTTGCCATAACGGCATTCATCGTGCCGTACATCTTTGCGTACAGTCCATCGATGCTCTTTATCGACACGACATGGTATGAAGTCGCGCTCATAATCGTCACGTCCATTGTCGGAATCGTATCGGTCGCGGCGGGCATGGAAGGCTTCATCTACCGCAAGATGGCGGTATGGGAGAGGCTTCTGATGCTCGGCGGCGGACTTCTGATGATAATTCCGGGAATTATCACTGACCTGTTCGGCGCGACGATAATCGTGGTACTGTTCGTACTCAACAAGAAGCTCGCCAAGGCGCCGGTACTGCTCATCGGACGCGAGAAGGCAAAGTAAGAGAAACTAACACGAAAAAGGGCTACCGACACTATTGCCGGGAGCCCTTTTTTGAATCATCGTTAATATAAGTGCTTTGCGCCTTATTTCATTGCTTCCTCAACCGCAACCGCAACAGCGACGGTCGCGCCGACCATCGGGTTGTTGCCCATGCCGATGAGTCCCATCATCTCAACATGGGCCGGAACGGAGGATGAACCCGCGAACTGTGCGTCGCCGTGCATACGTCCCATCGAGTCGGTCAGACCGTAAGATGCGGGGCCTGCCGCCATGTTATCCGGATGAAGCGTTCTGCCTGTGCCACCGCCCGATGCGACTGAGAAGTACTTCTTGCCAGACTCGTAGCTCCACTTCTTGTATGTACCTGCGACGAGATGCTGGAATCTTGTCGGGTTCGTCGAGTTGCCGGTGATTGACACGTCAACATCCTCATGCTTCATGATCGCGACACCCTCAAGCACGTCGTTCGCACCGTAGCACTTTACCTTCGCCTTATCACCCTCGGAGTACGCCGTCTCCGATTCGACCTTAAGCTCATCTGTGTAGAAATCGTAGTCCGTTTTTACATATGTGAAGCCGTTGATTCTCGAGATGATGTAAGCCGCGTCCTTGCCCAGACCGTTCAGAATAACGCGGAGAGGCGTCGAGCGAACCTTGTT
>CAZMRH010000195.1:0-3091 GCA_964568705.1 uncultured Lachnospiraceae bacterium | reverse complement strand
TAAGCCAGACATCCAATCCACTTGATTTGTCTTTTTGCTTTTTCGACAGGTTGGTTACTGCCTTTGATGATTTAAGATACGGCAGACGGTAAATGTCCGCAAGGACAAAATACAGTCCACTACCGCATAACATACCAATAATCGCTTGCATCATTTCTTACCGCCTTCCTTATCTTTTATAAGCTATAGGTTTTGTGAATTTGACCATGAACAATGCCGTAATCAGGATAACCATGCCGCAAATGCCGAGTACAATTTTACCTGGCGTTGTGAACATCAATGTGTTGAACCACTCACGGTTCAGAAAGTAGAGCAACGGAATATTCCCGGCGACAAGAGCCACCATCATCCAATATTCATTCCGGACGGAGGAAAGCATTGTTTTGAGTTCGTTGTTGACTACGCGAACATCCGTGAGCTTTGCAACCACCGGCTGCAAAGTGTCCTTGAGTGTTCGGTCATCCTGACACTGAATCAAGGTGTCGCACCATTCTTCAAAGATTTCATCGTCAACTTTCTCTTTGAGGTTCATCAGTGCTCGTTTGGTGTTGGAGGATACTGCCGTAGCATTACCAACGAAAGCCTGAAAGACTTCACGAAGTGGCGGCTTGATATACTGTACATTTTCTGAGACCGCCGACACAATATCGTCGCTTCGGATATATGAAGTCGAGATAATAGAAAGAGTTGTTTCTAACTCCTCCTTGGTATGCTTCTCATAATATGAAAGCGTACTTGTTGTGTAAAAGAACGGCAGTAGTGCAAAGGCTACCGACAGCACCGGCAAAAGGAAAATATTATTGATGAGTATTGAAAGAATAGCTCCGCATGCAAAAAGAGCCAATGATGCACAGCAGACAAGCGTGAATTGCTTGGATTTACCCGTTACGGTCAGTGCTGTTTTCATACGAATCAGCTTTTGATACAGAGGATGTTTCTTCTTATTTCCTCGCATATTACGTGCCTTATCCCGCAAGCTGTCATTCGGAGTAATAACCTTTATAATATCATCCGACACCTGTTCCGGCGTCAGTTTAAGAAAACAAGCAATAGCGATTATGAGAAGAACAGAAGATATGATTGAAAAGATCAATCGTAGTCAGCTCCTTTCGTGAGAAATTTGTTGAGGGTTTCCTGTGGCACTCCGAACTGCATGAGCTTTCGTTTCAGATTATCGCTCGGAAGCTCCGGCTGATCGAAATAGCCCTCAATCTTGAACTTGCCATCGACAAGCTCATTTTTTGTGATGTTGTACCGGAACAACGTATGATACTCACGCTGACCGCTTTTTGTAATGACACATTCTGAAATGTCCATGATCTTACGGGAGTTATCCTCCAGCTTGTGCGCATAGACAACAAGCGGAAATGCCTGTCCTGCCTGCATCAGAGAAGTATCAAAGTTAATCGGGAATCGTTTCTGGCACAAGAGAGCCAGACGGGTATGCGCCGCATCAGCAGCCGACGCATGGATTGTAGATACCACCGTATGACCTGTTAATGATGCTTCAACAGCAGAGTAAGCTTCGAGGTCGCGCATCTCACCGACAACGACAATATCCGGATTAAAGCGGAGTGAAGCAACAACCAAGTCTTCTTGTGTAATGTCATAGGCTTCGTTATCTGACGGTCGAGACAGCGTATGAACCACGTTATTTATGACCTTTCCGTCTTCCACACGGAGCAAGGAAAGTTCACGGGAGCCGGATTCAATTGTAAAAATACGCTTATTGTCCGGGATAGAAGTAAGCAAGGCATTCAGAAGCGTTGTTTTACCAGATGAAGTAGCACCGGCAACGACGAATGAAACACCATATCGAAGACACATGCAAAGAAAGTCCACCATCTTCTGAGTGGAGTTGCCGCCGCGCACAAGCTCGGCTCGATTTACACGGGACGGATGAAGCAGTCGGATAGAAACACTGATCCCTCTATCATCATCAACAAGAGGCTCCTTAAGCGCTGTTATACGGGTATTGCCGGGCAAATGCCCTTGGCTCATCGGCGTAGCGTTGTCGATAATCATACCTGAATGGTGAAGCAATCGCTTAACAATATCAACGGCATGCTGTGGGGAATAAAAGTGCTCCTCAGACTTTTCGATACGACCATCTGTGTAAGTGATTGCAACATCGTCCCAGCCGTTAACATTAATCTCCTCAATCTCGTCCTTTCCAAGATATTTCGTGAGAATCGAATACTCTGCCATTTCGGAATAAAGCTTGTTTGTTATCTCTGTTGTGCTCATGCCGTCCACGTTAAAGCCATTATCCCGAAGATACTTTTCAAGATAGGTCTTTATCTGCGGAAACTTGGATTTTTCCGTAAGGGCGGCTGCATAATTCTGCGAGATATATTCCTGAGCCAGATGAAGCAAAGGAACAAATCCAATGGACTTGCCCATCACACCACCTTCTTTGTGATTTCTGAAATCTGCTCTCGGTATTTCCGGTCAGCAAGGCGTTCAGACAGTGTGCCTGTAATGACCTGCTGTTTCAGCGGTCTGCTATACGGCAGAGTGTAGGAGACATTTTTGAAATGCGCTTTTACTTCGTCTGTCGGCAGGTACAAGTCACGGTCACAGATACACATAACCTTGATACTGCGGTCGGAAACCGCACCGAACATATCCGCCTGAGAGGAATAGTAGCCCATACACTTGAGGTCGGGCGTAATCATCTGAACAACACTATCCGATTCTGTCATTGCCATTCGGGAAATAAGGTCATCAGCGTCGCTGGTGCAATCGATCACGGTATAATCTGCAATCTCTTTCATAGCGCGAAAAAGAGCCAATACCTTATCGTCAGTCGGACGCGGATAGGAAAACTTATTTTCCTGTGCCTTGTATCCGAGAAAGCCGAAATTGAGCATCGTCTTGACTGACACGATTTGCTTCATCACATCCTCTTTGAAGATGTCGGTCTTATCCATAGCCTTACCTATGGAAAACAAATCGCTGTCCTTACAATGAGGAAAGATAAAAGCCATTGCAGGAACACTCATATCCGGCGAAAGAAAAAGAATTGTACCTTTCTTTTCGTAGTAGAGTTCCTGTGCAATTTTTAGCGAAGCCGTTGTCTTGCCACTTC
>CAZMRH010000194.1:0-3103 GCA_964568705.1 uncultured Lachnospiraceae bacterium | reverse complement strand
TACCCGAGCGCGATATGTTCAACACCTTCAACATGGGTGTCGGAATGTGTGTCACGGTCGCGAAGTCGGACGCTGATTCTGCACTGGATATCCTGCACGAAGCAGGCGAGGACGCATACATCATCGGTGAAACTACTATTAAAGACGGCGGAGTGATACTCTGCTGAGACGGAGGCAGACGTGAAACAGGTCGAAAATAAGGCAAGGATCGCGGTACTGGTGTCGGGCGGCGGCACTAACCTTCAGGCACTTATCGACGCGGAAAACGCAGGCAGAATAAAGCACGGCACGATCGTGCTTGTCATCTCCGACAAGGCTGACGCGTACGCGCTTCACCGCGCGAATGATGCTGACATACCTCACGCGACGGTATCTCACGCGCAGTACACGACAAATGAAGCGTTTGACACACGTCTCGTCGAGCTTCTCGACGAGAGTCGCGTCGATCTGATCATTCTCGCGGGCTTCATGTGCATTTTAAGCGAGGACTTCGTAAAAAAGTACCCACGCCGCATGATAAATGTTCATCCGTCGCTGATACCGTCGTTCTGCGGCAAGGGTTACTACGGAATAAAGGTACATGAGGCGGTACTTAAGTACGGCGTGAAGGTGACGGGCGCGACGGTGCATTACGTCAACGAGATACCGGACGGCGGCGAGATAATACTGCAGAAATCCGTCTCGGTACGCAAGGATGAGACGCCGGAAAGCCTTCAGCACAAGGTGATGAAGCAGGCGGAATGGATAATACTGCCGAGAGCAGCGGAGATAGTGTCGAAAAGAATAGTTTGCGGTAATGAGGATATAGACGAGGATGAAGATCTCTTTTGAAAAAGCCCGGCTGTGCCGGACAATTTCAAAAGGGCAGTCCCGTTTGCTCGCGCCTCGCGCCGACAAGCGACACTCGCGGGACTGTAAGGTGTAATATGTCACGGGAAACCCGTGACATATTACTGGATTTATTTTAAATAATATTGTGATGAAGGACGATTATAATGAATAGCTTCTCAACACATAAATTCGGCGCACTGCTTGCGTCAAATCCGTATCCCGGACGCGGTATCGCCGCGGGACTTTCAGAGAGCGGCAAATACGCCGTCGCGGTGTACTTCATCATGGGACGAAGCGACAACAGCCGTAACCGCGTATTCACGAAAACTGACGGCGGTATAACAATATACCCGTTCGATGAATCAAAGGTCGGCGATCCGTCGCTGATAATCTACTCGCCTGTGCGCGCACTTAGCAAAAAGCTCATCGTCACCAACGGCGACCAGACCGATACGGTGTACGACGCACTCAAGTCGGGCAGCACGTTTGAGGGTGCGCTTGAGAGCCGTACCTTTGAGCCGGACGCGCCGAACTATACCCCGCGAATCAGCGCACTGCTCGATTTTACAGGCGGCTACACTTACAGGATGAGCATACTGAAAAGCTTTGACGGAAGCGGTACGGCGTGCGTCAGATGCAGCTACGCATATGAGCCGGTGCGCGGGCTCGGTCACTTCATCCACACATATATGGGCGACGGCGCTCCGCTGCCGTCATTTACGGGTGATCCCGAAGCGGTGAGCGTACCCGATGATATGGAAGGCTTCTGCGATGAGGTATGGCAGTCACTGAACGGCGACAACAAGATATCTCTGTACGTCCGGTATACTAATATCAGGACGGGTGAATCTGTCGAGAAGATAATCAACAAAAATAAAAAAGCAAGGTGCTGATATGAAAGAATTTGAACTGAAATACGGCTGCAACCCAAATCAGAAGCCGGCGAAGATATATATGGCGGACGGAAGCGATCTTCCCATCGAAATTTTGTCGGGACGTCCCGGCTACATCAACTTCCTCGACGCCTTTAACTCATGGCAGCTTGTCGGCGAAATAAAGGCGGCGCTTGGGATGCCTGCCGCGACCTCGTTCAAGCATGTCAGCCCCACGTCGGCGGCAGTGGGAAATCCGCTGTCACCGGAACTTAAGAAGGCGTGCTTCGTCGACGATATCGACGGGCTTGACGCGTCCCCCATCGCTTCCGCATACGCGAGGGCGAGAGGGTGCGACAGAATGTCCTCGTTCGGTGACTGGATCGCGCTGTCGGACAAGTGCGACGTGACGTGCGCGAAGATAATCGCACGTGAGGTGTCGGACGGAATCATCGCGCCGGATTATGATTCGGAGGCGCTTGAGATACTGAAAGCAAAGCGTAAGGGTAACTACAATATCGTTAAAATCGACTCCGCATACGTTCCCGCAGCGGTCGAGCACAAGCAGGTGTTCGGCGTGACGTTCGAACAGGGGCGCAACGATTACAAGGTAGACGAGACGGCGTTCTCGAACATCGTCACGGAGGTGGCGACGCTGCCCGAAAGTGCCGTGCGGGATTTGACAATCGCACTGATAACACTGAAGTACACGCAGTCGAACTCCGTCTGCTATGCGGCGGACGGTCAGGCGACAGGCGTGGGCGCGGGACAGCAGTCGAGAATACACTGCACGCGGCTTGCGGGAACAAAGACCGACACATGGCAGCTCCGCCGTCATCCGCTGGTGCTCTCGCTTCCGTTCATCGACGGAATCGCCAGACCGACCAGAGATAATGTGATTGACGGCTACATCAACAAGAATGAGGAGGATGTGTGCGCGGATGGGAACTGGCAGAAATACTTCACAAAACAGCCGGAGCGTCTGACTGACGATGCGGCGCGTGCGTACCTTGACACGATAAGCGGCGTATCGCTCGCGAGTGATGCGTTCTTCCCGTTTGACGACAATATCGAGCGCGCACACAGGAGCGGGGTAGCGTATATTGCACAGCCCGGCGGCTCGATCCGCGACGATATCGTCATCGACTGCTGTAATAAATACGGCATAGCCATGTCAATGACCGGCATGAGATTGTTCCACCATTGAGACGGGAGGATACGCGGTTTTTCTTCTGACGGGCGGATGCCCGTCGGGAAGAAAATCACGAAACTCCGTTTCGTGGGAGACAATGCGAGGGACCTGTCCCTCGCGCTCCCGACACATGGCTAACAGGAATATGGATATCTTACATCGTCAGGCTTAAACCGAACTTCGCATAGTTGCTTTTCCCCCGCTTTTC
>CAZMRH010000193.1:0-3141 GCA_964568705.1 uncultured Lachnospiraceae bacterium | reverse complement strand
GCATGCATATAAACCGAAAGGATTACAAAAATGAAGCTTAACAAGAATGTTTTTTCTATAGCGCCCTATGAAAAGAGAGCCGCGGAGATACTTGCAAAAATGACCGTCGCGGAAAAGGTCGGTCAGACGGTGCTGTACGGCTCGATGGTAGAGCTTGATAAGTCAGAAGTAACGGCGGGTCGCGTAGGCGCGCTTCTGAACGTACCCAGCGTCAAAGTCGCAAATGAGATGCAGAGAATGGCAGTCGAGGAAACGCGGCTGGGTATACCGCTTCTCATCGGTCACGACGTGGTCCACGGCGACCGCACGATGTTCCCGTCCCCTCTTGCGACTGCCGCAAGCTGGGATATGAACCGAATCGAGCACGCCGAGATGATTGCCGCACGTGAAGCGTACGCCGAGGGAATGAACTGGATATACTCACCGATGATAGACATCACGCGTGAGCCGAGATGGGGACGTGTTGCCGAAGGTGCGGGCGAGGACAAATACCTCGGATCACTTGTCGCACAGGCGAGAGTGCGCGGCTTCCAGACGATAAATCCCGATACGGGATATCCGTACACCGCCGCATGCTTCAAGCATTACTGTGGCTACGGACTGAGCGAGGGCGGCCGTGATTACGAGACGTGCGATATAGGCGAGCGCACGCTTCACGGCGAATATCTGCCCGTCTACCGCGCGGCGCTTGAAGCTGGTGCGATGACATGCATGTGCTCGTTCAATACATTAAACGGCATCCCCGTTACATCAAGTCACTATTATCTGACGGAGCTGCTACGTGATAAATGGGGCTTCGACGGATTTGTCGTATCCGACTGGTCAAGCGTGTCCGAGCTTATCTGTCACCGCGTCGCGAAGGATAAAAAGGATTCGGCGCGACTTGCGTTTTCGGCAGGGTGCGACATGGATATGCACTCGGCGGCATACGACGAATACCTTGAGGAGATCGTAGGCGAATGTCCGGAGCTGCAGATGCGTCTCGACTACGCGGTAACGCGAATTTTAGCTGTTAAGCTGGCACTCGGTCTGTTCGAGAATCCGTACCGCGAGGAGGATAATCTCTCGTCCTTCCTCCGTCCCGATGCACGCGAAGCCTCCCGAGATATGGGACGGCGCTCGATGGTGCTTTTAAAGAACGATAACTCGACGCTTCCGTTGAAACCGGGCAAAAAGTATCTGCTTGTCGGTCCTCTTGCCGATATGAAGCTGGAGACGCTCGGTATCTGGGGCGGACGCGGCAACCGCGACGATGTGGTAACGCTTCGCGAGGCACTGCTGTCGATCGACGGAATCGAAGTTACATATGTCTTGGGCTGCGAATTCGATAGCAACAACCGCGCGGGCTTCAAGGATGCGGCACGTGCGGCAGCAGGTTGCGATGAGATAATCTTCACGTGCGGCATGCCGTGTCAGTGGGCCGGCGAGGATCACGGACGCGTTGATATGACGCTGCCGTATCCGCAGTTGGAATTACTGAAGGTGCTCAAAGGTACCGGTAAGCCGCTCACGTCGGTGCTGATGACGCCAGTTCCGCTGTGCGTACCCGAACTTGACGACGCGTCCGATGCGCTTCTGCTCGCATGGCAGGGTGGCGTGGAATTCGGCAACGCAATCGCGGATGTACTGTTTGGAAAATACAACCCGTCCGGCAAGCTGCCAATCACATTTCCGCGTGCGACCGGACAAGTGCCGATATATTATGCATATCTCCCCGGAGGCAGACCGCGTGAGAATCACAACAGCCGCTACATCGACTGCCCGTCATATCCGCTGTATCCGTTCGGCTACGGTCTGTCGTACTCCGACATCGAATACTCCGGCGTGACGCTTGAGAACGATAAAATCACAAAGGACGGCACGCTTCATGCTTCGGTCACGGTCACAAATAAGAGCGAGTGCGACTGCGAAGAAGTAGTTCAGGTGTACTTCCGCGATCTCGTCAGCACCATCGCTACTCCAGAAAAGCGTCTGTGCGAGTTCGAGAAGGTTGAAATTCCCGCAGGCGGCAGCGTCACGGTAAAGTTTGAGATTCCCGCATCGGCGTTCTCATTCACGGGATGCGACCTCGAGCCTGTGCTTGAATCGGGTGAATTCTACCTTTATATAGGCGGTGACAGCGACACCGGCAATAAGGCAACGTTTACCGTAATCTGATATAATAGAAAGAGGCGAAGGTAATGGTAAAACTTTACAAGGGTATATATGCGGCATACTACTGCTGCTGCATGATATGCCTGCTCGGACCGATATTTGCCGGTATTTCCGAATTTGAAAAAGGGCGTGTACTTTACGGCATACTTCTGTGTCTGCTTGCGTTTGCATCGTTTTTGATTGTCGGGGTTCTGTTCGAGGTGCTTGCCACAAGGAAGTACAACAAGCTCGTCAATACATATACTGCAAGCTGCGACGTTGAAGCGTTCATACGTACATGCGAGGCTCTGTCGCCTGTATCGCGCATGAAGGCAAAAAGGACGAGAAACTTGTTTCTCCTAAACCTCGCAGATGCTTATCTCACTCACGGTGAGCCTGACCGTGCCGAAGCTGTGCTTGCGTCGGTCATGCTTGATGCGGCAAACACAAAGCCGTGGAATCAGGCGCTGTTCGTTCTGTACTATGATGCATTTACGAGAATGGCATTGATGCGCAGTCAGTTTGATGCGGCATATGACGCGCTCACAAAGGAAAAAGCATTTCTTGACAGTGAGGGTTTCGGCGCGCACAAAGCATCGTACTACGATTACTACAGCAAGCGCAAATATCAGCTCGCAATTGCGACTGACGGTGCGACTGACGGCGCAGAGCAGTATTTTACTGAGCTTTATGACCGCGGCGGCGTGACCTTAACACGGGTATCGGCGAAGTACGATCTCGGCTGTGTATACACCTTGCAGGGCAGGACTGATGACGCACGCGCGGCGTATACATACGCGGCGGAGCACGGCGGCAACACATATCCGGCGGCACTTGCGCGTGCGGCGCTGAATAAGATGGTACAGAGTGCAATGTAAATACAGTTATAATTTAAAGGGTACATGCGAATGCGATGTGCTCTGAGGGACAGAAAATCACCCGCCGAAAGAATCATGATGTGCCCCCAGTCAAGTAGACAGACGAAAAAACAAAAATAATTAGTTGGTT
>CAZMRH010000192.1:0-3143 GCA_964568705.1 uncultured Lachnospiraceae bacterium | reverse complement strand
ACTAAAGAGGACGTGCTGTTCGACCGCGCAAAGTTTATAGGTGAATACTCCGTCACACCTGAGCAGTTCGTCGACGTAAAAGCGTTGATGGGCGATACCTCCGACAACATCCCCGGAGTAGCGGGTGTAGGTGAAAAGACCGCCATAAAGTTGATCCATGATGCGGGAAGCCTAGACGCATTATATAAGGAAGAAACATTCACAGGCGCGACACCGTCACTCAAGGCAAAGCTTGAAAGCGGCCATGACAGCGCCGTAATGTCACGCACGCTTGCCGAAATTTGCAGAACAGCACCGATCGGCGAGCTTTCGTCTTTTGGCGAGACCACCGCTGACCGCGACGCACTTCGTGCACTGTTCACGAAGCTTGAATTTATGAAGCTCATCGATAAATTCGGTCTTTCGGACGATAGTAATGCTCCAAGCGGCGATGTTGAGTTTGATTTACCAGCCCCTTCCGACTGCGATATAAACGCACTGCCGGACGGCGATCTCATCGCTGTGGACGCAAGATCTGACGGCGACAGTGTTATGTTGTCCGTATGTATTGCCGGCGACGTGTCAAAGGAATACCGCGCTGCGTTAAATCGTGATGACGCGCTCGGCTATCTCTCGTCGCACAAATTCATCTGTCAAGATTTTAAGAAGCTGTGCAGGCTTATACCGCCGATCACGGGATTTGACGGCATGTGTGTATTTGATACAAAGCTCGCTGCGTATCTGCTGTCGCCCGGTGAAAGCGACTATCCGCTTGCTAAGACGGTTCTGCGCTATCTGTCATATCAAGGCGACGGCACATCGGACTTCCCTGCTTTCTTTATTCTGAAATTATACGAATCACTGTCAAAAGAGCTTGACAAAGCCGGAATGACGGCATTGCTCCACGACATTGAAATACCGCTGTCAGCCGTCCTTGCCGAGATGGAAGAAGTCGGTTTCAAACTTGACTGCACCGGACTTCTGAAGTACATGGCTGAGCTGTCTGACACAATGAACGCACTGCGTGAACAAATCTATGCTCAGGCGGGGCGCG
Organism: uncultured Lachnospiraceae bacterium; assembly: GCA_964568705.1. GTDB lineage: Bacteria > Bacillota > Clostridia > Oscillospirales > CAG-272 > CAZMRH01. The sequence continues at coordinate 2,110 of CAZMRH010000192.1, read as the reverse complement.
AATTCAACATCAATTCAACCAAGCAGCTCGGTGAGGTACTATTTGATACGCTTAAGCTGCCTGTGGTGAAAAAAACGAAAACCGGATATTCGACCGATGCCGACACTCTCGCGAAGCTTAAGCCGTATCATGAAATAATCGGCGACATTCTCGATTACCGTGAGGTTGCAAAGCTCATCAGCACTTACGGTGAAAGTCTCACCGCACTCGCTGATGAGAAAGGAAGGATACACACAAACTTCAATCAGACTGGTACGGCGACAGGCAGACTTTCATCGACTGTGCCGAATTTGCAGAACATCCCCGTCCGCGGTCAACTCGGACGTGAGCTGCGTAGATTCTTCGTCGCAACCGACGACAATCATGTTCTTATTGACGCGGACTATTCGCAGATCGAGTTGCGCCTGCTTGCCGAAATATCAGGTGACAGAGTGATGACCGAAGCGTTTCTCAGCGGTGCGGATATCCACATGTCAACCGCGGCACAGGTATTCAAAGTCGCACCCGAGATGGTGACAAGCGATCTACGCGGACGTGCAAAGGCGGTCAACTTCGGCATTGTCTACGGAATCGGCGACTATTCCCTGTCGCAGGATCTCGGCATCAGCCGTCACCGTGCCGCCGAGTATATCGAAAATTATCTCTCAACCTATACAAGTGTAGACAAGTATCTGAAGGATACGGTAAGTGAGGCGAAGGAACGAGGTTATACGCTGACGATGTTCGGTCGTCGCCGTCCGATTCCCGAGCTTCGCGCAACGAATAAAAACATAATCGCATTCGGTGAACGTGTAGCGATGAACAGCCCGATTCAGGGCAGCGCCGCCGACATCATGAAAATTGCCATGATAAACGCAAGAAACGCACTGAGAGACGCGGGAATTGACGCGAAGCTGCTTCTTCAGGTTCATGACGAGCTTATTGTTGAGGCTTCACTCGACTGTGCTGACCGTGCCGCCGAAATACTGAAGCATGAAATGGAATTCGCCATAAAATCGCGCATCCCCCTGACCGCTGAGGTGTCGTCAGGTAGAAGTTGGTTTGAAGCAAAGTAAGTATTATAAATTGAATAAATTCTGAGCAGCAAATGTTGCACCGTCATTCGGACTGTGCCTCATTTGCTGCTTTTATTAGTTTTTAGACAGTTTAATACTGCAAGTGGTGTACATAAGTTATTATATATCATTTGCAGTTTTGTCTACTTTTCCTTAAAAGTCAATAACATAATAAATTTTATTCACAGTATGAGACCTATTTTAACATTTATTAACATTATAGCGATTTGTTCATATTATTTGAATGCCTGATTGTTGTTAATAATGAACAATTACATGTATTTATAATAGTATATATTGACGATTAGTAAAATAATTTACTTATTTTTTGTACCATGTTAAAAATATAGTTACCTTTTCTATTGACAAAATAGTAATAATATAATATAATTTGTTTGTAAATTTAATTTTATTCCAAGGAGGAAACATGAAAAAAATTTTATCTCTTGTTCTCACCCTCGCTATGATGCTTGCGATGCTTACGGGCTTCTCAACTATGGTCCGTGCAGCGTCATATCCGCTCGGTGATACCAACGGCGACGGCATAGTGAATGCTAAAGATTCACTAACGCTGAAGCTTTCGCTTGCTGGAAAGGCGAACGTATTCGACTCCTCTATCGCCGACGTTAACGGTGACGGCAAAGTCAACGCGCTTGACGTTCGTGTGATGAAACTGTACTTTGCCGGCGCTATCGCTACCTTTACCGCTTTTAATTCAGGCTACAAAGTTCAGAAAATAACAATTGCCGGCACAAACATCAGCGAATATACCATAGTAACCCCAGATACCTATACCGAAGCATGGATTCCCGAGGCTCTCACATATGGTGCAAGAATGCTGAGAAACAATATTCAGGATGCTTGCGGTATTGAGCTTCCGATAATTCTCAAGTCTCAGGTTACAGCCGGTATGAAAACAATTGAATTTGTTCAGTCTCTCAACGGCGAATGCACCGAGCAGGGATATAAATTCACAGTTGAAAACGGCAATATGACATGCATGGCCGGTAAGAGAGCCGGCTGGGCTAACGGCATATTCTCTTTCTCTGAGGATT
>CAZMRH010000191.1:0-3190 GCA_964568705.1 uncultured Lachnospiraceae bacterium | reverse complement strand
GGAGAGTATCTGAGGTGTATGATTTCCCCGCCTTTGTCAGCTCATAATCGCTAACCGTAATATTTTCCGATATCGGCAGAAACGACACTCTTGCCATCTCGAGCCGTGCCTCCGCATCATCGTTTTTGACCGATTTATGCGGCGGTATTCCTGCAGGGATAACAAGCAGTCTGTCCGGCGTCATCTGCTCGATGAACGCTTTAACCACGCTGATATGCGCGCGGTGAGGCGGTGAAAATGTGCCGCCGTATATGCCAAGTGTCTCATACCGACGAGTATTTTCGTTCGCCATATCAGAAAAATATCTGCTTGTGCTTTTCCGATTCACGGTAGAGTACAAAGCGTCTGCCGATTACCGATACGACATCCGCACCGCATGCCAGGGCGACTTCTGCGGATGCTTCGCGCGCGGTGCAGTCGGCAGTCTCGAGCACCGATATCTTGACAAGTTCCCTCGCTTCAAGTGCATCGCCGATACTTTTGCATGCAGCTTCGCCTACGCCGCCCTTACCGATCTGGAATATCGGATCAATTGTATTTGACAGCTTTCTGAGATATGCTCTGTCCTTGCTTGTAAGCATAATTTACTCCTTTATTTTGCCGCATACGCGAGTATCTTTGCAAGTACCGCGGCAAACTGCTTCACCGCGTTTCCGCGATGGCTTATCTTATTTTTTTCATCCGAGCTGAGCTCAGCATAAGTCTTTTCCGCACTTTCCACGTAAAACAGCGGATCATAGCCGAAGCCGCCCTCACCGTGAAGCTCATGCAGTATCGTGCCCGCACATTCGCCGCGCACCGTGCTGATACCGCCAAATTTATCGAAACCACGCTTTGTAATAAAGTCAGCAAGACTGCCGATCGGTGCAAGCTCCTGCGGTACATTGTTTTCAGATGATGCCGGAAGTACGCATGCGGCGGTACATACGAATGACGCGCTGCGATCGTTCACTCCTGCTAAGTTCTTTAGCAATAGTGCGTTGTTTGTCGCATCCGTCGCACCATCGCCCGAATATCTCGCCGAATATACGCCCGGTGCGCCGTCAAGTGCGTTTACCGCAAGTCCCGAATCATCCGCGATGCCGATGTATCCGAGTTTTGCCGGAACCGATGCCTTGATTATCGCATTTTCCTCAAAGGTGTCGCCATCCTCCTCGATCTCACCGTGGTATCCGATATCGTCGAGCGACAGCACCTTTATCTGGAATGGCGAGTACTGGCTGAGCAGTGTTTCGAATTCTGCGATTTTATGTGCATTGCGCGATGCAAGTACGACTTCTCTCATCACTATCCTCCGTCAGTCGAACAGAGCCGATACGAACATCTCCGCGTCGAACGGCTGCATATCATCTATCTGCTCACCAACACCTATGAATTTTACCGGTATACCGAGTATCTTCTTGATGCTGAATACCGCGCCGCCCTTCGCCGTGCCGTCAAGCTTTGTCAGTACAAGTCCTGATATATCTGCGGATTCTTTGAATTCCTTCGCTTGAATTATCGCATTCTGACCGGTAGTCGAATCGAGCACTAATAGTGTCTCTCGTGCCGCACCCGGTAGTTCACGCGAAAGTACGCGGTCGATCTTTGCAAGCTCGTCCATCAGATTCTTTTTATTGTGAAGCCGTCCCGCCGTATCAACTATGAGTATGTCTGCACCGCGCTTTTTTGCCGCCGCCGCCGCGTCAAATACGACTGCCGCGGGGTCCGAGCCCTCACTCTGCCGTATCAGCTCGACTCCCGCACGTTCAGTCCACACTTCAAGCTGATCTATCGCCGCTGCCCTGAATGTATCGGCTGCCGCGACGATTACCTTTTTGCCATCAGCCTTGAGGCGCGCCGAAATCTTGCCGATAGATGTAGTCTTGCCCACGCCGTTTACACCGATCACAAGTATGACTGCCGGAGTTGTATCAAGATGCAGACTGTCACCTTCGCCTATCATCGAGCAAAGTATATCCTTGAGTGCAGACTTTACACCCTCCGCTTCGGTGATTTTTTCATCCTTAATACGTTCGCGTAATGCGTCGATAACTTCTCCCGCACACTCCGCGCCCATATCGGCACATATCATCAGCTCCTCAAGCTCCTCTAGAAAGTCCTCGTCAATCTTGACGAAGCTCTTGACGATATTGTCGATCTGCTTGAAAAACGAATTCTTGGTTTTGCCGAGTCCTTCTTTAAGTTTATCGAAAAAGCCCATACAAACTCCTTATATTTATTCGGCAAGCCTTACGCCGTCACGGATTGGCATCTCCCGCGCGTCGGTGACATCAAGCGTAAACACCTTCGAAACGCCGTGACGTGGCATCGTGACACCGTACAGCGAATCGGCAATCTCCATTGTGCCGCGACGATGTGTGATGATAATTATCTGCATATCGCGTGAGAATCGCTTTATATAGTTTGCCACTCGCGTCACGTTTACTTCGTCCAGTGCCGCCTCTATCTCATCGAAGATACAGAACGGTGACGGATTTACTTTAATCAGTGCAAACAGTAGTGCTATGGCGACAAACGCCTGCTCACCGCCGGAGAGAAGTGACAGATTCTTTATCATCTTTCCGGGAGGCGCGGCTGATATCTCGATTCCGCAGGTCAGCGGGTCGTCGGGATCTGTCAGAGAAAGCTCTGCTTTACCGCCGCCAAACAGCTCGGAGAAGGTCTCGCCGAAATTTTTATTGATCTGCTCAAAGGCTTCGAGGAACATGCTCCTCATCTCAACTTCAATCGACAGAATTATTCCCTCAAGCTCGACTTTCGATTTTGTAAGGTCGTCGATCTGTACCTTTAGGTAATCATAACGCGAACGAAGCTCCGCGTACTCGTCTATCGCGTCGACATTGACGTGACCGAGCGCACGCACTTTCGACTTAAGTTCACCAAGCCTTGCGTTCACCGACGCACGCGTCGCCTGTGTCACAGGCTCTATGTCAAGCTCCGATGCAGCCGTATGTGTCAGCTCGTATTCGTCCCACAGACGAGTCGTCATCTTATCTATTTCATCCGTCAGCGACGCGAGCTTTGTCTCATTCTTGGAATTTGCGCGGAACAGTATCTCTTTTTTCGCATTGTTGTCGCGCATGGTCTGACGCATTTCGTTGAGACGCTTCTCATACTCGAATGCACTTTCTTCAAGCGACTTGCGCTCACTCTCGCTCAGTTCAAGTCCGGCTTTTATCTCCTCGGC
>CAZMRH010000190.1:0-3222 GCA_964568705.1 uncultured Lachnospiraceae bacterium | reverse complement strand
GGTTTTTCGCCAGGCTTTTTCAAAAAGGCCACGTATCCCCGGTTTTTCGCCAGGCCTTTTTAAAAAAGGCCGCGTCTTTCCCCAGATGGGGAGCAGGGATTTACTAATCCTGACTCGGATTTTTCTTCACAAGAGTGATATTACGCGTCCCCATGTAATAGCCGAGTCCGGACGCAGCGAGTGACGGAAGTGTGATGCCGAAGAACACGCCCGCCGACCATGCGATCTGCGCGCCGTATCCGAGTCCGTTCGGTATGAGATATTTTATAACGCCCACGAACATCGCCTGCCAGAGCCTTGCGGCGGCATTGCTGTAAAAGAATACATCGTGCGCCCAGCCGTACGCGAACGGGCCGAGCTCGCTGCCGAAGATCATGCCGACGGTGACGCCGAGCGCGAGTACGTAATTCGGGATATTACCAAGGAGCGACGCTTTAAGTCCGCGAAGGCTGTCCGGCTTCATCCTGCCGCCGTCAACTTTTATCTTATCCTTTGAACCGATATCCCACATTGCGGTATACAGCAGAAACAGATAGAAGATGACCGCGAAAATGCTCGCGAAAAGCTGCACCCGCGCACTTTTTGTCGTCGCGGCAGTGACGGTCACGCCGAGTATCGCCGCGCCGAACTGATTGAGCAGATGCTTTGTCACGATGTTTGTTTCATGAAGTGATGAATATGCCATAAAGTCTCCTTAAATGCGGAATATATTTAGTGTGTCTGTATTTTAAGCTGACAACTGCCAACTTTCAATACCTTTTGTACAAAGTTTACACAATATCCATGAAAGCAGCGCAATTTATTGTATAATGGAAACAGAGAACTGTACTAAAGGAGGCGGATAAAGTGAGTATACGTGAAAGTATGGATACACTTCCGCGCCTAATGCGCGATTTTGCGTCATACAAGACAGCGGTGCAGGGATGTTCGCAAAAAACGGTCGATGAATACCTGAACGACCTGCGCACCTTCTCGCGCTATCTCGCCGTATGCAGAAGCGGCGGAAAGCCCACGGCCGACATCCTCGCGGAGACCGAAATCGCATCCCTTGACGATGAATTCTACACGTCGGTGACCGCGGAGGAAATATACAATTTCATCACGTTTGCCTCTGATATACTCGGCAATAAGCGTGCGGCAAAGGCAAGAAAGCTGTCGACCGTTAAGGTGTTCTACAAATACCTCACGCAGAAGAAGCACATCATGGAGAAAAGCCCCGCCGCGGATATCGAAGGGCCTAAGGCGAAGCGCTCGCTTCCGAAATACCTGAGCATCACCGAGAGCGTAAGTCTGCTTGAGGCTGTAAAAAATGATACAGACAGCAAGACGCGCGCGCGTGACTTTGCGATACTGACGCTGTTTCTCAACTGCGGTATGCGTCTGTCGGAGCTTGCGGGAATAAGCCTCTCCGATCTCGAGCCGACGCTCGCCTCGGTGAGGGTAATCGGCAAGGGCTCGAAGGAGCGCGTTATATATCTCAACAACGCCTGCCGCGCGGCCATTGCGGATTATCTTCCCGTGAGATACGGCACGGTACATACGGGACCGCGCGAGGACGCGCTGTTCTTAAGCTCACGGGCGCAGCGAATCAGCGTAAAGACCGTGCAGTGGATGGTGAAGAAATACCTCGGGCTTGCCGGGCTTGAGTACAAGCACTACTCGACTCACAAGCTGCGTCATACGGCCGCAACGCTTATGTATCAGACGGGCGAGGTGGACATACGCGTGCTTAAGGACATACTCGGTCACGAGCAGCTGACGACCACGCAGATATACACGCACGTCAGCGACAAGGGGATGCGCGATGCGATGGAGCACAATCCTCTTGCGGATATTGAAATAAAGGAAAAACATAAAAAGGTCAGCTCCGATGCCGTCAAAGGAGGAAAGGAAAGAAAATGAACGAGCTTATAATTTTTCTGATGATCTTCTTTGCGCTGGTTGCGATTACCGCGGCTTTTCTTGAGCTGAGATGCGGCAATAATAAAAAAAGGCGGCGCGGCGCGCATTTCGTGTATGGCGTTCAGGCGGTGACGGGAATTCTGGGCATTGTAATCACGGTCATCGGGCAGAACAGATACTCGTCATCTGCGGACATATCCGTGGAGCGAGGCGGATGGATGCTCGACATTTTCAACGGATACCTTGCGTTCGCGGTGATATTCGCGGCAGCGGTGGTGCTTACGGGAATACTCGCGGCGGCAAGCGGGAGCAGATTTCTGAAGATGCGCATTGCGGCATCACTCGGCGGACAGCTTCTGCTGATACTTTCGGCGTACCTGTATTCGGCGTTATCGGCGGGCGACAACAGCGCGGTGACGCTCAGCATCCGTGCCGCGGGAATCACACTATCACAAATTATCGCGCTGCGCGGTCTGACCGAGACGGTGTTATCACCAGCAAAGGTCGGACGTGCGGCGAAAACCGAATAACCGGATAATACATACGTTGTTCTACAGCCTGTGTGAATGTGCATACGTTCATAAAGGCTGTCTGTCATTCCGATAAAAAAGAGCCGCGTCAGCGGTTCTTTTTATTCAATAGGTTTGTGATGACTTCAAGACAGCGTCAGTGGTTCCATTTACTGTTTTTGTGACCTGTCACGCGAAGTCTCGTCATCGCACGCGAGAGGGATATTTCAGTGTGGTGATGCTCGTACAGGCTCTGCTTCTGACGCAGTCTTTCCTCGGCACGCTGAAGAGCTTCCTCTGCACGTGCCGCGTCGATCTCGTCAGCCCATTCGCAGGCCTGTACGAAGATGAGCACTTCATCCGGGCGCACTTCCATGAAGCCCTCCGAATGAAAGGCGTACTTTGTTTCATCCTTCGTGCGTACGGTGAGACTTCCGATACCGAGTGCTGCCGCCATCGGTGTATGGCCGGCAAGCGCGCATATCTCACCGTCGGTCGCGGTCGCCGTCACCGACACGGCGGATATCGGGTCCATGCTGCGCGTGGGGGTGATTATCTCGAGTTTGAATTCTCTTTCCATGGGAAGCATCCTTTCGTGAAACGGTTTAGGCTGCTCAGGCTTATGTTCGGTGGAATTGTTCGGACACCAACCTGTTTTGCGGGATGTCTTGCGATATCGTTCAGACACCAACCTGCTTTGCGGGATGTCTTGCGATATCGTTCGGACACCAACCCGTTTAGCTTATAGCTTTACTCTGTTTATACCCATAACGGGTTTTTTCTTGTTACTTTTCTGCGGAGAAAAGTAACC
>CAZMRH010000189.1:0-3231 GCA_964568705.1 uncultured Lachnospiraceae bacterium | reverse complement strand
ATATTCAGTTTTTCAAAGTAATCCTCGCCGTAGTATTTCTTTTTCAGCCGCCAGATTCCTTTCTGCCGGCGGAAGTAGGAGAGGTTGACCGGGTATTCGTTCTTGCATTTCCGACATCGTGCCATGAAGTGACCGCTGGCGTCCGCAAACACTCTCGTAATCACATAATCGCAGTGCGGACACTTCACATCCCGCATTTCAAGCCCGTCCACCTCAACGGCGGATTTGTGCAGCTTCTCCTGCGCTTCCTGCGACGGCGGCGCGTAGCTCGGCGGATGTCTAACCGTCTGCATCGGCATCGGTGTCACCTCCGTCCGAAACAGTCTTTGCGAAATACTCGCTCATGTCACGCTGTTCGAGCAAATTATATTTTCGCAATTGGATAATCAGTGAAGTATGCGATACGCCGAGTTCTTCTTCCATGCGCTGTATGACGGGCTTCAGCTTCGGCAGAAATATGCAGTCGCCGTATACGGGAATGGTTTTTCTGCGTATATGGCGGCGGACGGAATCGGTAAGCGAGTAGCGCGGCATCAGTATAATGGCTGCCATACTGTTGGCCTGGCATTCGCCGAGATTCATGCGTTCCCGCAGCTCGGCAAGCTCATATTGCCTGTCTGTGTCGTAAACACGGTTGAAGCAGGCTGCGTTGTGAAGCGGATCGGCGCGGTTGAGCAGCACATGGCTGATTTCGTGAGCAAGCACAAACCTATGCCGGGTTATTTCTCGCGGGTCGAGCAGAAAGCTGTCAAGCACAATGGTATCCTTCGGATAGACGACCTTAACTCTCTTTCCGTTTCGGGACACCGTAAGCGGTGTTTTACCGTCAGAGACAAAGCCAATCTTATCCTTATCGTCCTCGGCGATACGCTCATATATCACCGTCAGGCAGAGATATGCCGCGACCGCCGCTATGTCTATGCGTTTCGGGGGAGGCTTGCCGTATATGACCTCTATCAGCCCTTCCGCAAGCTGTTCTAATTCTTTGTTTGACACGAATACTTGCAACTGCCTTTTCCTCCTTCTTCAGAGTCATAACGCCTTGATTACATATTGCGCGATGCCCTGTATGTAACACTTTCTCGTATATATGTCCTTCATCTCGCTGTTCTCCGGGTGAAGCCGGACGCAGCCGCGTTCCTCGTCGAGATAAAAACGTTTCAGCGTGGTGTCGTTGTCCACCAAAGCGACAACGATATTCCCCTCGTCGGCGGTGTTCTGCTTGCGGACGACAACCAAATCGTCCGGCTCGATACCGGCCTCTATCATGGAGTATCCTTTGGCGTGAAGGATGAAAAAATCTCCCTTGCCGAACAGAGCGACGGGCAGAGGAACATATTCCTCAAAGTTTTCCTCGGCGAACTCCGGCTCGCCGCAGGCAATCCGTCCGAGGATCGGGACACGGTTCATTTCCGTTGCCGCCTGAACAGCCGAAGGAATCTCAATCTCGCGTCCGCTGCGCCGTATCATCCCTCGCTGCTCCATCTCGGAAAGGTATTTGAACACATTACTCTTGACCGTTCCCACCGCGGCGGATATCTCGTCCATCGTCGGCGTGCGGCGGTATTCAAACCGATATTCCTCTATGAAGTCACATATTTCCTTCATCCGTTTTTCGCTCTTAACCATGACGGCGGCCTCCTAAATTATGCAGAGAATTATTTGTTCTCTCTGTTGGCAACAGTATAGCAGATGATTATCTCTCATGCAATAGGCGAAAAGGAGGTTGGCAGAAATACCTGCCAACCTCCGTAAAGTTTTTTCATAATCCTTTATTTCAAAGCGTTTTCGGCGTGAAATTGTCCTTGCTTCCGTCCAATACAGCCTGTGCCGCCTTGCAATAATCATCCAGCACATTCTGCGGAGACAGCAAGCGTATCTTTCCGGCAAAGCCGAACAGCCAGCCGAAAAAGGTGGGACTCACCGAAACCTTTACCTCCGCGATAAAGCTGCCGTTTGCACAGGGTAAGGTGACCGCATTCGTTCCGAAGCGGTCTATAATAACCTTCATCATATCGCAGTCGCATTTTAGGCGGATGGTCTGCATATCGCCATCGTACATGGCGAAGATATTTTTCAGATAAATAACGGGATCGAAGCCCGCCGGCTTTTTAACCGACCGTATATCTGTCAGCTCCGCGCAGTCGATACGGTCAACACGAAACTTTGTTATCTTGCCGTGCCGTTCTGAATAGCCGAGGACATAATAGCAATCGTCGTGCCACAGCAGAGCGTAGGGAGAAAACTCATACACGCAGCCGCCGTGCTTGTGGACTTTTTTCTTTTCGGCGGTGTACTCTATGTATTTGAAGCGGATTCTTTTTCCGTCGTTGATTGCCTTGTGAATGCTGTCAACCGTATAATAGAGCAGCCTGTTGTCCGATTTGACTCTGCCGTCCACATACAGATGACGATTTAACTCCCGCGCCTGATGCTCGTTTGTCAGACCGTACAGCTTGCCGATAAGCTCACGGCTTTTCTTCGCCGATATAAAGCGCGAAGCTTCCACAGCGTCCACAAGCAGCTTCAGCTCCGGCAGCTCAAACGGCCGCAGACCGATATAATACTGCTTCACGGCTTTTTTCTCGCCGATTACATCGATGCCGAATTCCTGTAGCTGCTCAATATCGGTAGAGATGGTGTGTCGGTTGACGGTAATGCCGTTTTCGGCAAGATAAGCGAGAATATCGGCGACGGACGCGGGATGCTCATCGTCCGTATGCTGCCACAGATATTTGAGGATATACAGTGTTCGGTCTTTTGACGCCATGTGTACCGTCCTTTCCTTTGCCTTATAGCAATACTCTCCGCAGAAGTGCCGCGAGGAGACTTCACATTTGTGATTATAGGCTGTTTGCGTTATCCTGTTTGCGCTTTGCCACGTGTGGTGCATAACATGATTATACCGCCCGACACCGCCATGAGTGGCGTCCAAAGCCACATCCGGCTGTTATCGCCTGTCGGCGGAAAATCGCCTGTGCCCTTCTTCTGCGCACGACATAGTAGCTGTTATGGTCGGTGGAGAAAGACACCTTGCCATCTTTTTCCTCACTCTGTAGCACCGTCGTTTTACCGTCCGTGGAGAGATAGCAGACGACAGGCGTACCATAGCCGTCCGACAGGGTGATTTCAACGGTCATTCTGACGTCGATGCTGACCTTGTTTCCGTTTTCGTCCTCGAATTGTCAAGTCAAGTGCAACGATTTGTTAAAGAAAACTTCTTCGGGGCAT
>CAZMRH010000188.1:431-3236 GCA_964568705.1 uncultured Lachnospiraceae bacterium | reverse complement strand
AACTAATTCTTTTTGTTTTTTCGTCTGTCTACTTGACTGGGGGCACATCAGTCCTCCGACGGGTATTTTTGATGTCTTAAACGAAAATTTTCGTGTGGCCAAAGGGTGGGGATACGCGGCTATTTTAAAAAGCGACCCGTTCTCCCTCTTGCGTACATGACACATTTCCGTTTATTCGCCGATCACTAATCTGCGCACGGGTTTCACACGCATAATGAGAACGGTGACGATGAGTGTCAGCACCAGTTCCGCGAGCATATAGCTGCCGTTGTAAAGGAAGGAATAAACAATGGCACTCCATATTCCGTTGTCCCATGAGCCGAATGTAATAAGTCCGTTCATAAAGAAGACGACACCGCTGACAAGGTGGCACAGGAAGCGGGTAAAGACCGCAGTCGCAACACCGGCATACACATTCGTTTCTTTCTTTCCGAATATACCGGCAAGGGAGAGCAGCGTGTACGCAAGGATGTAGTCGAACACAATACTGCTGATGAGTATAGTGGGTGTCAGTCCCCACGACATGATCTCACCGAGACTGATAAAGAGCTGTATCACACTGTAGACGAAGGTCGCCGCAGTGCCGCGACGGAAGCCGTACTTGACGGCTATCAGCATCACCGGAAGCATGCTTACGGGAGTGACCGAGCCGCCGAGCGGCATCTTCATCACCTGTATCAGGCTCAAGTCGGTTGAAAGCGCGATTATTACGGCGCTTTCGCATAGGAATCTTACATTTGCTTTTTTCATGATGTTTCCTTTCATAATTGCGGAACATCGGGAATTCGGCAAACAAAAAGTCTGCCGGGAAATCCGACAGACAAGCTATCAATGAATCTCCCTTCGCCGGTATTATCCGTATCAGGTTCAAAGGGTTCGGCAAAGCCGTCTCAGCCAAATGGCACCCCCGTATTCGATTGCACTTATTATATCACGTCCGCGCCGTATATTGTTAACTGCGTGTTAATTATTTGCACATGGTGCCTTTTGATATTTCGCCGATCACCTCGGAGAGAAGCGCGGGCGACGCGACGAGCATTCCGGCTCCCGCATTCATCAGCGTATCGGTATCGCGGTAACCCCACGTCACGCCGAGCGGAAACATACCTGCGTTCACACCCGTCTTCATGTCGATGTCGGAGTCACCGACGAATACACATTCACACGGTTTTGCACCGAGTGCTTCTGCAACCGCATATGCCGCCGCCGGATCGGGCTTTTCCGGAAGCTCGGTCTGTCCGTTGACGGAGGAGAATAGTCCGTCGGGGAAAATTTTTGCGATGATGTCCTTGACGAAGCGATCCTGCTTGTTCGACAGCACTCCGAGCGCATATCCCGCATCGCGGAGAGCAGTCAGCGCCTCAGTCATTCCGGCGTATTCGTGAGTCTTTGCGGCATAACAGTGCGAATAATGCTCGGAATAGACGCGCATCGCTTCAGTCACGTGCGGATCGTCAAAATCTTCGACAAGACCGTCGGGAAGTGAGCGTCCGACGAAGCGCCTCGCACCGCGGTTGATGAAGCGAAACAGGTCTGAGCGCGTGCGGAGCGGGTAGCCGAGGTCGGCGAGCATGCCGTTCATGGCGGTTAAGAGGTCGTCCATGGTATCGCAGAGCGTACCGTCAAGGTCAAAAATAATTGCCTTTATCATAAGGGTATCCTTTCGGAAGTCATCACTTATAGAATTTGCAGAAAGCCGCGTCGGTATCCTGTTTTTCAGTAAAAACCGCCTCCGGATTATCCGGAAGCGGTACAGGTTTTATATTGACTTTTCAGCTGGCTGAGACGGCAGTGGTCTCAACGGGGAGATTCTCGGTTCCGTCAGCGACGGCTGCGGAAGTAGCCGCGTCGGTGACAGCGTCTGTTGCAGCCGATGCGTCAGCTGCCGTAGTCTCATCAACCGCAGTAGTAACGGATGCTGCTTCCTTGAGGTCATCAATTGCTGACTGTGTGCCGGAAGTTGAGGAGCCGGTCTGGAAAATGTAGAATACAACAACGATAAGCACGAAGATGATAGCGACCACAGTCGTGAGTATCGAGAGCTTCTTGTTCATGGTAGAAGCTTTTGACTTTCCGAAGAATGTCTCGGCACCGCCGGCGATCGTTCCGGAAAGGTTGTGGCTCTTGCCCTGCTGAAGAAGAACCGCTACGATAAGAAATACTGCGAATACTATAAGTACGATTCCGAATACGAGCTTGATGGTATCGGACGATGAAGCGGCAGCGGTATCTGTAGCTGCGTCGACAGCCGCGGTAGCCGCATCCGCAAGTGCTTTGAAGAAAGTCATTTTTGGTTTGCCTCCGTAGTTTTATATTATCTCAAATTATTTTTATAATTTCATATGCCAATGGCAATGCTCAATAAGTATATCATAGGTTAAGAGAAAATGCAAGAGCTTTTTTATATTTTTTAAAAAATGTTGCGGCAGATGAGCGTGTAGCGCATAAGTGGCGTCCGATGATGAAATCACGAATGATACAGCTTTTTCGTCTCATATTTCGGTTCGCACGTAAGATTTACGCCGAGCTTGCGGAATACGTTCACGTCGACAGAGGCGAGGATAACTGAGGAGTGTACCTCGCAGTTTCTGAGTCTGGGAAGCTGAGCCATGGCAACACGCGCGTTTTCATCGGTCACAGCGCATATTGACAGCGCGAGCAACGCCTCATCCGTATGCAGACGCGGATTGCGTCCGCCGAGATTGTCGACTTTAAGATGCTGTATGGGCTCGATAACCTCGGGGGATATGAGGTGACACTCATCGTCTATCCCGCCGAGCACCTTGAGCGCGTTGAGCAGCATTG
>CAZMRH010000188.1:0-421 GCA_964568705.1 uncultured Lachnospiraceae bacterium | reverse complement strand
TCTTACCTGTGATGTGCCGTCCGTCACACAGCTCGATTGCCGCGGCAGGCTCACCTGTGTCTTCGGCTTTTTGGCACGCCGCGGCGATAACCGGACGCTCACCGACTGTAACTCCCGCCTGACGCATTAAAAGCTCTGTTTTCTTGGGGATATCGTCGCCGCAGAGCCCCTTACGGTGTTCGACCTCGGCTGTGTAGTGACGGCGTATTATCTCTTGACGCGCGGCGGCACATACGGCGTCGTCGTCAAAGATGCAGTAGCCGGCCATGTTCACGCCCATGTCGGTCGGTGATTTGTAGGGCGATTCACCCAGTATCTCGCGGAATATCGTGTTGAGTATCGGGAAAACCTCGACGTCGCGGTTGTAGTTGACCGTCGTTTTACCGTATGCCTCGAGATGGAACGGGTCTATCATGTTCAC
>CAZMRH010000187.1:0-3306 GCA_964568705.1 uncultured Lachnospiraceae bacterium | reverse complement strand
CGCTTCATCCCGCCGCTACCGTACTTCACTACGGCGCGGAGATTTTCGAGGGACTTAAGGCATACCGCCGCGCCGACGGTACGGTGCAGCTGTTCCGCCCGATCGAAAATGTCCGCAGGATGAACGCATCCGCCGAGCGTCTGTGTCTGCCCGAAATGGACGAAAACGAAATGCTTGAGTTTATCGAAAAGTTCGTCGAGGTCGAGCAGGACTGGACTCCGAATTCCTTCGGCACATCGCTGTACCTGCGTCCGTTCATGTACGGAAATGACGAGTCTCTGGGCGTTCACACCGTACATCACGCCACCTTCGTCATCATTGCATCTCCCTCCGGCAGCTATTACGCCGAGGGCATAAACCCTGTCAAGATCATGATTGAGGACGCGGACGTTCGTGCGGTACGCGGCGGAACAGGTGCATGCAAGTGCGGCGGCAACTATGCGGCAAGCACAAGAGCCGGTGAAAAGGCATCAAGGATGGGCTACTCGCAGGTGCTGTGGCTTGACGGCGTTGAGCGCAAGTACATCGAGGAGGTCGGTGCGATGAACGTCATGTTCAGAATCGGCGACGAGATCGTCACACCCGCGCTCACAGGCTCTATCCTGCCCGGCATCACGAGAAAGTCATGCGTCGAGGTGCTAAAGAAGAAGGGTTACAAGGTCAGTGAAAGACTTCTCTCAATCGACGAATTTGAAGACGCACTCAAGCGCGGTGAGCTGAAAGAGGCATGGGGCTGCGGTACTGCGGCGGTCGTGTCACCCATCGGCGAATTTATGTACAAGGGTGAAAAGTTTATTATCAACAGCGGCAGGATCGGTGAGATTACGCAGCTTCTTTACGATACGCTCACCGGTATCCAGTGGGGCAAGATACCCGACGAATACGGCTGGACGGTTGAAATCCCGAAGTCGTAATCAGTCGCGGTAAAATATATTAAAACAGGAGGTAATCATGAGAAAAATCACAGTAACGGACATGACTCTGAGAAAAGAAACGACCGCAGGTGCGCATCAGCTAAGCTTTAAGGAAAAAATTGATGTTGCGCACCGCCTTGATATGATCGGAGTCGACGTTATCGACCTTGCACCCATCGTTGACATGAGGGTCGACACGCTACTCGTCCACACTATCAGTGCGGCGGTGGAAAATGCCGTTTTATCCCTTCCCGCAGGCATGACGGAAGCCGAAATTGACTCCGCATGGGCTGCCCTTAAGGGCGCTCGCCATCCGAGACTGTGTCTGACGCTTCCCGTGTCGACCGTGCAGATGGAATATGTCTGCCACAAGAAGGCACCGAAGATGCTCGACATGATTACCTCTCTTACGAAAAAATGCGCCGCGCTCTGTACGGACGTTGAATTCTGTGCGCTTGATGCCACAAGGTGCGAGGACGGTTTCCTTGAGTCGGCAATAAAAACGGCTTTAGCATCCGGCGCGACGGCAGTCAGCGTATGCGACAGCGCATCAGTCATGCTGCCGGATGAGATGGCGGCGCTCACGAAATCCGCGGTTTCGGCGGCGGGTAATACTGACGTGACCGTGCTGTGTGAAAACGGCATGGGTACAGCGGCGGCGTCCTCCGTGATGTCACTCAGAGAGGGTGCTGCGGGCGTGAAGTGTGCGATCGGTGATGACCGGTACGCCGACCTTGAAACTGTCGCAAAAATCGTGTCCTCCCGCGGCGATTCGCTCGGTATTTACACAGGACTTTCAGTTACCGAAATTACACGCCTGTCGGATCAGATAGCGCGGATATGCAGCGGTACGAAGTGCAGGAAAACGCTCAGCCCCGGAACGGTGTCAGACAAAGCAACCATCAGTTTCACTATTAGCGATACCGCCGAAAACATCGCATACGCGGTAAAGCGGCTCGGTTATGACCTGAGTGAGGAGGACAACGCGAAGGTATACGAGGAATTCCGCCGAGTCGCCGAAAAGAAGAATATCGGAGAAGCCGAGCTTGAAGCGATCGTGGCGAGCACCGCGCTTCAGGTCCCGCCAACCTACCGTGTCATGAGCTACGTCGTCAACACCGGCAACATAATCACAGCATCCTCTCACGTTCAGCTTGAAAAGAACGGGGCGGTTCTTCAGGGAATATCGCTCGGCGACGGCCCTATTGATTCATCATTTCTCGCAATCGAGCACATCATCGGTCACCACTATGAGCTTGACGATTTTCAGATTCAGGCGGTCACCGAGGGGCGCGAAGCGGTCGGCTCAGCTCTTATCCGTCTCAGAAGCGGCGGCAAGCTTTATTGCGGCAACGGTATTTCAACGGACATAATCGGTGCGTCGATCCGTGCGTACATAAACGCGCTCAACAAGATCGTCTGGGAGGAGGGCGGACAATAATGAAGCTTTCGTTTTCGACCAAGGGATGGCATGATTGCAGCTTCTATGATTTTTGTGATGCCGCACTCGATCTGCGCTTCAAAGGCATCGAGCTTCACAACATACACAGCCCTATTTTCACAGGACGTGACGCGCCGCTTGATACGGTAAACGCTCCCGCGACGGTGCGCTCGATGTATGAAAAGCGTATCGGTATCGTATGCGTTGACGCCCTCTGCGATCCGGGTACGGACGACGAGGGTGACTGCATAAGCGAGATCACTGCCTGCATCGACGCGGCAAGGCGGCTTAAATCTCCGTATATACGCGTGCGCACGGCGGTTGATATTGATAACGACGACGCGGACGAAATCTGTGACACGGTCACCCGCTGTCTTGAAAAATGCATCCCCGCAGCGGTGGACGCAGGTATCGTCATACTGATACAGACAACGGGGGTTTTCGCCGATACGGCGAGGCTTCGCGAGCTTCTGAACCGATTCGCCTGCGACTCCTTTGCCGCGCTCTGGGATATGCACGCGACTTTCCGCGACGCGGGTGAGAGCGCGCAGGAGACGATAAAGAATCTCGGCGCGTACGTGCGACACGTCATAATCAAGGATTCGGCAGTGCGTGACGGCATATGCTCCTACTGCCTCATCGGCGAGGGTGAGCTTCCGCTTGACAGCATGATGCGCGCGCTCCGCTCAGTCAATTACGACGGGTTTATCTCGCTTGAATGGGATCCCGCGTGGATGCCCGAACTTGACGACATGGATGTCATCTTCGCTCATTTTTCAAGCTTTATGCGCTCGGTCGGCGATACGGCGCGGGCGAAAAAGGTATTATATAATAACAAGGCGGGGACGGGTAAGTTCGTCTGGAAGAAGGAACTGCTTATCGACGAGACGTTTTCGGGCGTGCTTGACCGCATGGTCGCGGAATTTCCCGATCAGCTCGCCTTCAAATATA
>CAZMRH010000186.1:0-3322 GCA_964568705.1 uncultured Lachnospiraceae bacterium | reverse complement strand
CCGCGGATTGTACCGAAGAATCGTCGGTGCGATGGAGCGCGGTGAGGTCGACGGCTGGAAGGAATGACACTGATCGCACGGCGAATTTCGCAAGTTTTTTTACCCCCGCTATTGACAATTCGGGGTAATTGTTATATACTTCTTTTGTATATAAATCAATTTTTCGGAGGAAAATATGAAAATCAAACGCATTATCGCACTTGTTCTTGCTCTTACCATGCTCCCCATCGCACTTGCAGCATGTAAAAGTAAAAAACTCGTTGCGACTGTTAAAATCTCCATCGCGTGTGAGGACAGAACAAAGTATCCCAACGGCTACATAATCAAGGACAAGGAAATCACACTTGAGGGTACTATCGATGATCCGCCGACAGTAATGGAAGCTACCATTCAGGCTCTCAATGAGTTCGAGCTTCCCTACACTCTCAATTCTACCGGCCGTATGTTCGCATCCTTTGACGGAAACGCGGAATTCAAGGAAGAAGATAAAGAAAAGCCCGGCTACAACATCGAGCACTTCTGGGAATTCACAATCGGCGGAGTTAAGAATTCCGAAGGTACCGCTGATTCTTGTCAGGTTTTCGACGGCGATGTAATCGAGTATTACTTCACCGAGGCAAGCCGTAAGGATACAAGCAGCGAGACCTACGCCGATCAGGCTGAGCTAAACGAAAACGAAAACGCGTCGACGACCGCAGCGGCAACTACCAAGAAAAATAAGTAATTACAGAGGGGAAAAGCGGAACACTGTCTGCTTTTCCCCTGTTTCTTACAGCCGTCATCCGATTCTGTTACGAATTTCTGCAAAAATACCGTAATTATTTCACCGGTAGACGTAATATTTATTGAATTTTTATATTTTTGTCTAAAATGTCAATAACATTTTTGACAAAAATGTGCTATAATAGTACTATCAACGTGTAGTTTGCTAAGGCAGAGCGTAAATCCTGTTGAAGCGGCTGCTTTTTTTATATTTTCAGAATAGGAGAGCCAATGTTTATTATTAATGACACGGTGCTGTACGGAAGCTCAGGAGTTTGTAAAATCGCCGATATTACCGAAATGGAATTGTGCGGCGCGAAAAACGAATATTACATACTTAAGCCTGTCTACTGCACAGGCTCAACTGTGTTTGTTCCTGTCGCCAATGCCGAGCTTGTCGCAAAGATGCGCCGCATTATGTCGAAGGAAGAAATTATGACGCTTATCGGTGAAGCGGGTGACGACGGCGACGATTGGATCGAAAACGAAAACGCCCGCAAGGTAAGGTACAAGGAAGTACTCGATTCGGGCGACAGCCGCGACGTGATGAGGCTCATCCGCATGCTCTACCGTCACCGTGATGACAAGGTTCTTGAGGGCAAGAGGCTCCATGTGTCGGATGAGCGCTTTATGCGTGATGCGGAAAAGCTCATATGCGATGAATTCTCGATCGTACTCGGAATAAAGCCGCATGAGGTTCCCGATTTTATCGCGTCAAAGCTTGCGGAAGCCGAAGGTGCGAAGTTATAATATTCCGCGTAACGTGAAGGATTCCGACTTTCTGAGATCGGTTATCTCACAGATGAGCGCGGAGCGCTCGCTTATATAGCCTGTAAGATCACCATGCTCAAACCGCAGCTTCATCTGCATGTAGTGCTCGTCGATCACTTCAGCCTCACTGTGGCTGACCGACAGGCATATCATGAAGGTCGCACCGTCAAGTGTTTTCTTGAACTTTGCGGCATTCTCACAGAACTGCTCAGCTTCACCCTCTATCATGAACGGGAAATCGTTTGCGACGGCGATAAGCTCATTCGTCTTGAAGTACAGGTATATGCCGTTCGCGGCGACTATCGCGGTAAGCATGACAAAGGTGACGACCGCGGCGATAAAAGTTTTCATTTGCTCTCCTTGTTATTGGCGATGACTGTGATCTCTCCCGCGTCATCCACGCTCATCAGAAAAATATTTTCACTTTCAAGTCCGCGTGCCGACAGCTCGTTATCGAGCCAGCCGCGGTCTTTTTTTGCGCATTTCAGATTTACTTCACTCACCGCCCCGTCAAGTATGACCGCGTGAGCGATGCCGTGCTCCGTCGGCTTCAGGCTCATCGTGTCTGCGGTCAACGGCGCCTTTTCCGACTTCGGAAACACCGACAGCTTGCCGTTTTCCTCAAGGATTGCGTACTCAACGTCGCTTATCGACGCGATATTTTTGAGCCTCAGTTCACACAGAAGCTCGTTTATATCGATTCGCAGGTCGGACAGCTCCTTCTGATACAGTTTCCCTTTATTTATAATGATGCTCGGTCTGCCGAAGAAAAATTTCTTCAGCACCTTGCTTTTCATCATCAGAAACGATATTATAACCTCAAGAGACAAAAGCAGCAGTATCGGCAGCACCGCGTAGGAAATCGGGATATGCTTGTCGGTTATCGGGATGACGGCAAGTTCCGAAAGCATAAAGGTGATGACAAGTTCCGATATCTGAAGCTCACCTATCTGACGCTTTCCCATCAGCCGCATTGACAGTATCAGTATAACGTATATCACAAGCGTGCGGACAAATACAGTAATCATTTCATCTCTCCTAATGCAGATTAATGTTATTATTGCTTGTCGGCATGTTAATTATGAGCCGCCTCATGACACAATACACGGAAAAATTAAATATATTTGTTAATTTTGCTCCTGTTTTAAGCATTTTTTAAGTATGCGTGATATAATGTATTTGTATTGCGATTGGCAGGCAATTATCGGAATAACCCATCACACAGATTTATATTTTCAGGAGGATCTCAGCTTGATAGAAGTTAAACATCTCACAAAGAAATACGGTCCTTATGAAGCGGTAAAGGACATCAGCTTTACCGTTGAAGAGGGCCATATTTACGGATTTCTCGGCCCGAACGGCGCGGGTAAATCCACCACAATGAACATCATCACCGGTTGCCTTGCGGCTACCGAGGGTGAAGTGTACGTCAACGGTCATGATGTATACGAGGAAGGGCTTGAAGCGCGCAAATGCATCGGCTATCTTCCCGAGATACCGCCGCTCTACGGCGATATGACACCTTACGAATACCTCTGCTTCGTCGGCAAAGCAAAGAAAATCCCTGATGAGGAGCTTGAGCGCCGTATCGACGATGTTATCGGACGCTGCGGGCTTGACTCAGTCGCCGACCGTCTTATCGCCAATCTTTCAAAGGGCTACAAGCAGCGTGTAGGTATCGCTCAGGCAATACTGGGAGATCCGCCGATCGTGGTTCTCGACGAACCGACAGTCGGTCTTGACCCGATCCAGATAATCGAGATACGTCAGCTTATCAAGGAGCTCGGCG
>CAZMRH010000185.1:0-3325 GCA_964568705.1 uncultured Lachnospiraceae bacterium | reverse complement strand
GGATTCATTAGGATCGCCGCATCAAGTCCTACATTATAGCGCGATTCCTGCACAAATTTTTTCCACCATGCGCGCTTAACGTTATTTTTTAGCTCCACACCGAGCGGGCCGTAGTCCCACGAATTCGCAAGTCCGCCGTAAATTTCGCTTCCTGCGTATACAAAGCCGCGGTTCTTGCACAGCGCGACTATCTTATCCATCGTCTTTTCGTTGTTGTTCATTGTCATAAGGTTTCCTTTCGGGATTATGTTAATATTATTATTCGTATGTCTTGAATCTGTATTCGGAGAATTTCTTCAGCGATTCGGAGAGCGACGGATTGTAGTACGGTTTACCGCTCACTTCGGCTGAGATATAATTGCCCGGGAACGTGAGCGGAGTTTTAACAAAGCGCGCATATGCCGAAAGCATACCCGAGTCAACCTTGAGCGTCTCACCTGTGATATTCGTTGCTTCGAGCTTTGCCGAAATTTTATTAAACGCGGAAATAAGTTTTGATTCTGACATAGATGCGATATTCGCGAGGAGTCCCTTTGCAAAGCTTTCTGATATCGAATTTTCATATACAATACCATCGGTATAATCATGAAAAATCAGCAGCCCCTCGGAGGTTTCTGTTACGGTATTGCCTCCGCGCTCGAGGTATTTATCAATAATTATCGCAGGCACTGTTTCACCATCGGCATCCGTTTCCGCAGACTCTGCTTCAGCCGCTTCACGTATAGCTTTATCGGCTTCCGAAAAATACTCAGTGCCGTCTGTATAAATATCGCACGGCACATCACAGGACACAGCTCCGAACTGTGCAAGAATATCAGGTACATCGACAGCCTTTGCAATTGCGTATCTGTCAATGTGTATGCCTGTCATCGCTTCAATCTTAGAGACGAAAAATTCCTCGCCGAAAAGATAGTACGCTTCGCCGAGCATGAATGAGCCTGCTGAGGTGTTAATTTTTGTTATCGCAGGTATTGGTGTGGTCGTGTATTCGCCGCGCTCCTTGTCGGCGCGGATGAGAATGATGCCGGATGCGCTCGGACGGCGGTATGTTCCGCCCATTATGCCCCATTCACCATCGCTGTTCGCATCGATAAAATCCTCAATAGTCGCCTGTGTCGGGTAGTAATCGTTATATACATCCGGACGGTAGTCAGTCGCAACAAGCAGCATCGTAAACGAATTTCCCGTTATATCCGCGTACTGGGGATCGGCGACAGTACCTGCGTCACCGTTGATGGTGTCTGAACCGGTCTGATTTTTTATTATATTGTTAAGCTCGTCTTCCTCATAGCTAAACAGTGATACCACCGCGCCGGAGACATAGTTAAACACAGGTATGGAAACAAGCCCGAAAATAATCAGTGAAACCGCGAATGTCAATCCGAAATGCTTTAATCCTGACAACATATCATCCCGCCTTTCTCAGTATCATTTAATTATACAGCAAAAGACCCGCAAGTTCAATAGTTTTGGGTTAATTTTTAGCGCTCGGAAGCAGGCTAATAACAAGCGCATCAGCCTTGACAAACTCGCTTTTGATCGCCGCGGTAACATTCGGCGCAAGATACGTGCCTAAGTCCGTCACAAAGCCACGCTCGGTCATCGTGCCGTGCACTTTCAGTGTCAGCGTGATGTCACGCATGCTTTCATCGCCGTTTTCGGGTGCATTGATGAATACGCAGTTGCCGTTCTCATCTTCTGTGATATACCTCGCTGGTGTGATAGACGGCGCTTCAGTCACATTACCGAGCAATTCACCCGACTGAAGATAAAAAGCTGTACCTTTCGAGAAAAACTGCTCCGAAGTCGTTCGGATATCGCTTACAAGCAGTGATATTTCATAATCGCCCGCTTCCCCGGTGATTTCAGCTGCAGCACTGCTCGTTCCTATATATATTCTGATGCCGATACCCGCTATGCAAAGCACGGCAAGCATAATAACAACAACATCGAGCGCGGATATGTGTCTCTTATTTTTATTGTCCACAGCAGCTGTTCCGTTTTCCATGTTTTGTGTCCTTCCGCTCAAATTCTGACTTCATGCGAATATGATGACACTGTCAGCCCTTTTTCCCGTATTAGGCTGTCAGATTTCTGATGTTTCATCATCTACGTGTATATCATCATCCGGATGTTTTTTAAAACCCACATCAGGTACAGTGCCAGTCGCCGGATCGTCAGTTTTTCCCTTTGAATTCTGTCTGCGTTTTAAATTTGCTTTCTTTTTATTCTGATTCTTGTTATTCTGATTTTTAGCTTCCTGTTTCTTTTTTTCAGCTTCCTCTTTTTCAGCCTGTGCAGCACGCTCAGCTTCCTCAGCAGCTTCCTCCTCAGCCTTTTCCTCTGGTGTCACGCTTTCATACCCGTGCTCGGCAAGTCCCGATAATACACGCGTACTCGTTTTCTTCATAATAATGAAGTTGAAGAAGAATATAAGAAGTGCAGACAGAACGAGGACTGACGACTTTACATAGCGTTCTTCACCGAGCATTTGCTCAGTAAAAGTTATTGCGACAAGTCCGAGTATCCCGCATACCGCGTAAAGTATCTTGACGGATTCCTTCTGTGTAAAGCCCATGTCAACCAGCTTGTGATGCAGATGTCCGCGGTCAGGCTCAAACGGACTGTGACCGCTGAGTACACGCCTTATTATTGCAAATGCGGTATCGGCAAGCGGCAGTGCAAATATCGAAAGCGGAACGATGAAAGAAAGCACTGTATGAAGTTTAAAAACACCCTGCACGGATATCAGTGCAAGCGTATAACCGAGAAACAGTGAGCCGGTGTCACCGAGAAATATTTTCGCCGGATTCATGTTGAACGGTAAAAAACCGATGCAGCAACCGACAAGTATCGCCGTGATGGTTGCAAAGACAAGGTCACCGGATATAAGTATAACACCAAAGAGTGAAATTGACGTAATGAGCGATATTCCGCAGGCAAGTCCGTCAAGACCGTCGAGCAGATTTATCGCGTTCGTAAGCCCGACAATCCACAGAAGTGTCAGCGGGATGCTGAAACTGCCGAAGTAGATCACATTGCCCCACAGAGTGATGTGATCGATCACTATTCCCTGATAAAGAACTGCAATCATTGCCGCGCCTATCTGCACTATCAGCTTTGCGACTGCCGGCAGACGGTAGATATCGTCGAATATTCCGAGGACGATGAGCACAAAACCGCCCAGCCAAATTGAGATAAGGCACGGGGTTATGTCGCAGAAAATGTACGTCGTAAGCGTAAAGGCTACGTATATTGCAAGTCCGCCGATACGCGGAATCGGTTTTTTATGCATACGGCGTGTATCCTTCGGCACATCAATGGC
>CAZMRH010000184.1:0-3329 GCA_964568705.1 uncultured Lachnospiraceae bacterium | reverse complement strand
ATTATCATTTACCATTTTATAATAACCGCAGTATTCTGCGTGCCTCCTGATTTTATTGGCAGTAAGTATTATTAATTTTATCTCACGAACGTTTGATGTAGAATCCGCCGGGTGAAGCTTCAACAGCGCCTGCGATTTCAAGCATAGTCAGGGCGCTTAAAACATCAGGTACCTTCAATCCCTTATGAGCCAGCTCGTCCGGTAGCATCGGAACGTCGGGCTTCATCATATCGTACACCTTCTTTTCAGTTTCACCGAGCATTTCCGTATCAATATGCGCGGTTTTTACCGGAGCTTTTTCCGCATTCGTCACATCGGCTTGACCGTCGTTCTTATTTATATCGTTCTTCGTCTTTTTTATTCGGTTTAAAAGCTTGTTTCCGTGTGCCTTGCCGCCGTATGCTCCCGTACCGTAGAGATTTGTCCTGTCGCCACGCGATACAATCCGGTGCTTTTCGGCAGTTTCCGTCGCACGCGCAAGTGAGCGTTCGACCGACTGAGTGCCGCTGCACATTGATAAATCAAGCTCGGGATAAAGCGTTTCATAATCGCGCAACACGTCCGCAGGGGTTGTCGCAATGCTGACTCCGTTTTGCTTCATGAGTGAATTTGTCCCCGAGGAACCCGGATCGCCTATATTACCCGGAACTGCGAACACGCGTCTGTTCTGTGCAAGTGCGTGACGCGCCGTTATGAGCGCACCGCTTCGTGCGTCCGCCTCAATGACGAGTGTCGCCTGACACAGTCCGCTGATTATGCGGTTACGTACAGGGAAATTCTGTCCCTCAGGCGGCGTACCCGGTACATACTCGGTTATTATCGCACCTTTCTCAAGTATGCGACTGAACAATTCCTCATGCTCCGGCGGATAAATTCTATCGATGCCGCAACCGAGTACTGCGACTGTTACCGCACCTGCATCTATTGCTCCCGCCATCGCCATTCCGTCGATTCCGAGTGCCATTCCGCTCACGATGCAGCTACCCGCGGCACCAAGTCCGTTGCCCATAGTATACGCTATACGCTTACCGTATTCGCTCATCCTTCTCGTACCGACCACAGCCGTACAGAACTTATGATCGAAATTCGGCAGCGTTCCGAGTACATACAGCACTACTGGCATGTCAGGCAGCGTGAAAAGAATCTTCGGAAACTCATCGTCTTCAAGCGTGACTACCGCGACCTTATTATCTTCACACCAGCGAAATATCTGCCACGCCTCACGCAGACTTTTATTATTCAGCGCGTTGCCGAGACGAAGGTCATACCTGCGCTCTACTGCGGCAAACGTCTCGGGTGTTGTATGGTATAATTCCTTCGCGTCACCTATCGTGTGAAGCAGAATCTCGACGTTTCGATTACCCGCCCCGCATGCCCGTGCAAGCCATATCCAATAAACCTTATCATTCATCTGATGTCATCCTCATAAAGTATTCCCACAGAATCACAGATGCGGCTACTCCCGCGTTAAGCGATTCCACGCCCTCCGCCATCGGTATTTTCAGCGTTTCACCGCATGCGTTCATAACCTTGTCCGAGATTCCGTGTCCCTCGTTGCCTATAACCACGCAGTCGCGTACTTTAGTTTTATATTTACCGAGTGTCATTGATTCGCCCGAAAGTGCCGCCGCGATACATCGTCTGCCGTCACTCCGAAGTGCGGTGATGACCGAAGCAAGGTTTTCGCATCTGCTGAGCTTCAGCCTGAACAGCGCTCCCATTGATGCGCGTACCACCTTCGGATTATATACATCGGCGCAGTCCGCCATGATGATGCGGTCAATGCCGAATGCACAGGCGGTGCGCATGACGGTTCCGAGATTTCCGGGATCGCGTAGTGCGTCAAGTAGCAGTATTCGTTCGTCATGCATGTCCGCGATAAAGTCGTCCTCGTTTCCCACTTTGATCTGTGACTTGTCATCCGTCGGGATAAGCACTCTCGCAATCACACCCTGCGGTGACAGTTCGGTCGATACCTTGTCAAGCACCGACTTTGTCACAACGACAAGTCGCGCGCCGCTGCTGCAAGCGGTTATTGCGGCATCATAAGCGGCTTCCCTTGATTTGTAATGCGCTTCGTCGAGCAGAACGTCAGTAATCCTACAGCTCTTTGCGGCTTCAGTCACAAGCTTCACGCCTTCCGCTAAAAAAGCTCCCTCGGCGGCACGGCTTTTTAAGTCTTTCAGCTTTACCATGTCAGTAACAAACAGATTTGCGCGGGAGGTGATGTATTCTGTTCTAAAATTCGCAGTTCCTGAATTATCGTTCATTTTCATTATATAGTTGTGCGGCAATACCGCATTACGCAGTACGCCGCTACAATTAATGGGACATAGTCCCGACTTTATTTACAGAGCTGCCTTTGCCTTTTCAACAAGATCCGCGAAGGATTCTTTGTCGTATATAGCAATCTCGGAGAGCATTTTTCTGTTGAGGGTGATTCCTGCCTTCTTCAGACCGTACATAAACTTCGAATAGTTGATGCCGCATGCCTGTGCCTGTGCGGATATACGAGTGATCCACAGCGCGCGGAAATCTCTCTTCTTCTGCTTGCGTCCTATATATGCATAGTTTCCGCTCTTCATGACAGCCTGCTTAGCCATCTTGAAGTGCTTGCTCTTAGAACCCCAGTAACCCTTTGCCGCTTTAAGAACTCTGTTTCTTCTCTTGCGCGTCATCATTGCGCCTTTTACTCTTGCCATTTTATCTTATTCCTTTCGCAAATTCAAATTAAATAGTAATGCGCGATGCATTATTTGCAGATGAGTCTCTTTACGTTGGCAGTCATAGCGTCGCTGAGATATGAGCCGCTGCGAAGCGATCTCTTGCGCTTCTGTGACTTCTGTCCGAGGTTATGGCGGTGATCTCCGTGAAACATCTTTACTTTGCCCGTGCCGGTTACGGAGAACCTTTTGGCAGATGCCTTATGTGTCTTGATTTTTCCCATTTTACTGTGTCCTTTCAATCATTTATATTCGGGTCGATTTATGCGTAACCACGCACCGCGTCGGTCCGCCGCGTAGTGAACATTTTTATTTGGCAACCTTTATCGGCGCAAGAAACATCGTAAGCTGTCTGCCGTCGAGAACAGGCTTTTTGTCAACGGTCGCGAATTCTTCGCATGCTGCACGGAACTTATCAAGCATTTCACGTCCCAGATCCTGATGCGCCATCTCACGTCCCTTGAAGCGAAGGCTTACTCTAACCTTGTTGCCCTCCTGCAAAAACTTAATCGCACGGTTCGCCTTTGTGGTAAAGTCGTGTATGTCGATTCTGCATGAAAGCTGCACTTCCTTGACTTCGACGATCTGTTGTTTCTTCTTGGCTTC
>CAZMRH010000183.1:0-3338 GCA_964568705.1 uncultured Lachnospiraceae bacterium | reverse complement strand
CCTGAACGGCTGCCCGTTACTTTTCTCCGCAGAAAAGTAACAAGAAAAAACCCGTAATGGGTATAAACAAAGTTTTGCTATAAGCAAAACAGGTTGGTGTCCGAACGATATCAGCCAACATTCGATACCAAAACTATACCTTATATAAGTTCGGAGGCAGCGCCTCCGATCGTCATTCTCAGATGATAAAATTCCCATTTAACAAGTATACCTGCTTATATATTCATTCATACCGAGGTACCAGAAATGGATAACGTTGAAGTAAAACCTATAAGCCGCGGCACCGTCCGGGTACGCACGATACCGGACGGTGCCGCGGGAGTAATCGCTATAGTACTTGCCGGAATATGCTGGGGATTCTCCGGCAACTGCGGTCAGTACCTGTTCCAGCATGCCGATATCACCGCACCGTGGCTCGTGTGCATCAGACTGTTCGTCTCGGGAATCGTACTTACGACAGTCGCACTGGTGCGTGAGAGATCATCAGTGAAGGCGCTTGTACGCAATAAGAAAAGCGTCCTCATGATGCTCGTTTTCGGCATATTCGGACTGCTGTTCTGCCAGTATTCGTATTTCCAAACGATCGAATATTCAAATTCGGCGATGGCGACGGTGCTGCAGTACACAGGGCCGATCATGATCGTCGTCCTGCTGTGCATAAGGAAGCGCAAGCTGCCGACGATCGCGGAGGGCGTGTCGGTATTTCTCGCATTCACCGGTGTGTTCATCCTCGCGACGCACTTTGATGTGACGCACCTCGCCATCTCAACGCGCGCGCTTGTATGGGGACTTGTGTCTGCGATCGGACTGCTTCTGTACACTGTACTTCCCCAAAAGCTTGTCGCCGAATACGGCAGCATCACCGTGACGGGACTCGGCATGCTTATCGCAGGAGTCGTTATGTGCGTGGTCGTACGCCCGTGGGAGAATCCGGTTACACTCGATCTGCCGGTACTCGCATCACTGTTCGGCGTGGTTATCATCGGTTCGGTAACCGGGTACACGCTGTATCTCGCGGGTACATCGCGCATCGGGCCGGTGAAATCGTCGATGATCGCGTCCGTCGAGCCCGTATCGTCGACGGTCATTGCATTCCTGTGGCTCGGCACGCGTTTCTCATTTCTCGATATATTGGGATTTGCCTGCATCATAGTAACAATATTCATTATGGCAGCGGATAAGAAAGGAACCTGTGCGAATGGCTGAGATAATCATGGGCGTTGACTTCGGGGACGTGCGCACCGGACTTGCGCTGTCCGACGCGACGGGACTGCTCGCATACGGTGCGGGATGCGTAAAATGTGAGGGGCTTGCGAAGATCGCAGCGGCGGTAGCTGAGGCGGCGGGGACGGCGAAGGTTGCGCGGATCGTCGTCGGTTATCCGAAAAATATGGATGGAAGTGAAGGATACCGCTGTGACAGGTGTCGTCGGTTCGCCGAGGAGCTTGAAGCACTGCTTGACGGTGTTCCGGTAGAGCTGTACGACGAGCGCTTGACTACGGTATCGGCTCACCGCATACTGTCGGAATCGAACGTGCGCGGCAAGAAGCGTAAGGCGGCGGTCGATGAGCTGTCCGCGACGCTCATTCTTCAGGCGTACCTTGATTCACACAGATAAGCAAAGTGAAATAATAAAATGAAAGGACGCGGGTAACGAAGCTGCGCTTTTAATGTATCTGCGCGTGCTTTGTCTGACGCACTGCGGTATGAAAGCTGCTAAAACAGTATACGTATGCTCGGAATGTGACTACCAGAGCCCAAAGTGGCTCGGAAGATGCCCGTCGTGCGGGAGCTGGAACACATTCACGGAGGAGACCTACGCCGCACCGCCCGCCGCTCAGGCAAAGTCGGCGCGGCTTACGTCTGCATCGGACAAGGCGGTGCGCTTTTCCGAGATGGACGATACGGAAACCAGACGTTTCCCGACGGGGATAGGCGAGCTTGACCGCGTACTCGGCGGCGGGCTTGTCGAGGGAAGCGTCGTTTTGCTCGCGGGTGAGCCGGGTATCGGCAAATCGACGCTACTGTTACAATTATGCGGTAAAATGTGCGGTGAGCACAGTCTCCTCTATATATCGGGAGAGGAATCGAAGTCACAGCTCAAGCTGCGCGCGAAGCGGCTGGGTGTTGACGGCGGCTCGATGCTTGTGCTGACCGAAACGAACATAAATCAGGCCGCCGCGGAATACGACAGGCTGTCGCCCGAGATTGTCATAGTTGATTCGATTCAGACGATGCATTCGCCGGAGATTCAGTCGGCGGCAGGAAGCGTGACGCAGGTGCGCGAATGCGCGTCGGTGCTGACGGGACGCGTCAAGGCTGATGGCGCGGTGATGATACTCGTCGGTCATGTAAACAAGGAAGGCGGCATCGCGGGGCCTAAGGTGCTTGAGCACATGGTGGACGCGGTACTGTATTTCGAAGGGGAGAAGCGTCAGAGTCACCGCATCATCCGCGCTAACAAGAACCGCTACGGCTCGACTAACGAGATTGGCGTGTTCGATATGACGGATACGGGGCTGAGTGAGGTCACGAATCCGTCGGAGATGCTCCTTGAGGGGCGGCCGAAGAACGTATCGGGCAACTGCGCGGTATGCGTGATGGAGGGTACGCGGCCGATTGCCGCAGAGATACAGGCGCTTGTCGCGCCGACATCGTACCCGGCTCCCAGACGTACCGCCGACGGCATCGACTACAACAGAATGTGCCTGCTTATCGCGGTGCTTGAGAAGCGGCTTGGACTGCGGTTCGCGCAGTGCGACGTATATATGAATGTCATCGGCGGACTCAGACTTGATGAGCCTGCGGTCGACCTTGCGGTAGTGCTCGCACTCATTTCGGGCATTAAGGATGTGCCTGTTCCGAATGAGCTTATCGCGGTAGGCGAGATAGGACTTGCGGGTGAGGTTCGCGCGGTGTCGGATCTTAAGCAGCGCGTGCTTGAAGCGGTCAAGCTCGGATTTACGAAGATCGCCGTACCGAAGCGGTCGTTCGAGCGCGCACCCTTCGACTGCGGCGGTGCGGAAATTATAAAACTCACCGGCATCTACGACGCGTTGAAGCTGTTCTCGTGATACAGGGGGATACGCTTGGATTATTCCCCTGACGGGCGGCTGCTCGTCGGGAAGATAATGCGAAACTCCGTTTCGCGGGGATGCGATGCGAGGGACCTGTCCCTCGCGCTCCCGATAGGGGCGAACAGAACGGAAAAGGCGTAAAGCGTCAGGCTTATATCGTTCATTCACCTACAGACGAATGTGAAGCATACTCCGAATGCGAAGCCCGCAGACGTGCGCGGACAGGTCACCGAAACCGACCCCAGTATCGAAGTCAAAACA
>CAZMRH010000182.1:0-3438 GCA_964568705.1 uncultured Lachnospiraceae bacterium | reverse complement strand
GAACGTAAGTCCGTCAAGGTGCGCTCGTGCGGCTTCTGACGATACTCTGGTAATCTTCGCGCCGCATCCCGCCGTGACAGTCGTTTCGCTCACTTCAATATTGTCAATTCCCGCCGTGCATATCACCGCGCCGTCGTAGCCGCTGTCGTCGAACAGCACATTCGTCGCCTGACCGATGATGAAATACGGTATGCTAAGCGACCTTGCCTCCGACACTGCATATCTGAGCGCTTCAGGTGACTTCGGGCACATAAACAATCGTGCCGCACCGCCGATATGAAACGAAGTGTGCTCGGATAGCGGTTCGTTTTCGGTTATACTGCAGCCGCCTCTGTCATCGATGAAGCTCCCTACAGCTTCGGTGAATGCTTCGATTTTTATTCTGTTCAAAACTTCCCTCCGCCTATAGTCCGAGTATTCCGTACAGCTCAATAAGTCTCTTTACAGTATATGTCGGTTTTCTGCCGTTATTATCACTTCCGTCGGCATTAACCCACACACAGTCAAGTCCAGAATTTATCGCGCCGTCGATATCCGAGGTCAGCGAGTCGCCGACCACAAGGCAGTCCGCACCGTCCGTACCGATGTCCGAAAGCACATAGCGGAAGTAATCGGCCGACGGCTTTGCATAGCCTATTTCCTCGGAAATGTACATTCTCGTGATATACTTTTTTATTTCCGACAGGCTCATGCGGCTGAGCTGTACCGTCGTGATACCGTTAGTAATGACGTACAGCGGATACGTCCGCGACAGCCTTTCGCACACCTCAAGTGAGTCGTCGAGCAGATAGTGCTGTTTGCCGAGATTTACAACGTAGTGCGCCGCCATCTGTGCGCTGCGCCCGTTATTTGTTTCCCCGATTTCGTCAAGCAGCATCGCGTAGCGCAGCTCCTTGAGCTTATCACGCGTGACCTCGCCGCGCTCAAGCCGCTTCCACAACATGTCGTTTATCTCGTGGTAGCGTTCGTACACCGCATCGTCCGGGTCAAGACCTACTTCACCGCAAGTCTCGAGAAACGCCGCCTTTTCCGAGCGTTTGAAATCGAACAGTGTATCATCCGCGTCAAGCAAAATGTATTTGTACTTCTTCATGCTCTTGCAAATCTGTGGAAGGTCTTCTTACCCTTTTTGACGATGATTCCGTCGGCTGAAATGTCGGCTTCCTTTACGGCTGCGTCGAATGCGGTTATCTTTTCGTCGTTTACAAGCACGCCGCCCTGCTGGATAAGACGTCTCGCCTCACCCTTCGACGGTGCGAGCTTAGATTTGACGAGCATGTCGATGACGGTAATCGCACCGTCGGTAAAATCGACATCAAAAAGCTCGGTCGTTGGCATATCGGACGACACACCGCCCGCCGCGAATATCTGCTTTGCCGCCGCCGCCGCTTTATTCGCCTCATCCTCGTTGTGAACGAGTGCGGTCATCTCATACGCGAGCTTTTCCTTCGCGCTGTTCAAATCACTTCCCGTGAGGTGCTCGTACTCCGCGATCTCCTCAAGCGGCATGAACGTCAGCATCTTCATGCACTTGATAACATCCGCGTCGCCGACGTTGCGCCAGTACTGATAGAATTCGTACGGCGATGTCTTTTCCGGATCAAGCCACAGTGCGCCCTTCTCCGTTTTGCCCATCTTCTTGCCTTCGCTCGTGAGAAGCAGGTTAAATGTCAGTCCGTAGACATCCTTGCCAAGCTTGCGGCGTACAAGCTCCACGCCGCCGATGATGTTCGACCACTGATCGTCACCGCCCAGCTCGAGCTTGCAGTTGTATTCGTTGTAGAGATGATAGAAATCATAGCTCTGCATTACCATGTAGTTGAATTCAAGAAACGTCAGTCCTCTTTCCATACGCGACTTGTAGCACTCTGCCGCAAGCATGCGGTTTACCGTGAAGTAAGGTCCGACATCACGCAGTATGTCGATGTAGTTCATATCGTACAGCCAGTCGCCGTTGTTGACGAACATAGCCTTGCCGTCCGTTACGTCGACAAACTTCGACATCTGATTCTTGACGCACTCGATATTGTGCGTGATCTGCTCCTTTGTGAGCATTTTGCGCATGTCGTTCTTGCCCGACGGATCGCCGATCATTCCCGTAGCGCCGCCGAACAGCGCTATCGGATGATGTCCGGCGCGTTGCATATGCGCGATAATTTTCATCTGCATGAAGTGACCGATGTGCAGACTGTCGGCTGTGGGATCGAAGCCTATATAAAAGGTTACCTTTTCATCATTAAGCAGCTTTTCGACGGCCGCCTCATCCGTCACCTGTGCGACAAGTCCTCTTGCTTTGAATTCCTCAAACAGTGTCATTGTTCCGTTTTGCGGTTCCCCGCTCTCCTTTGGTTATATTATATTATATTTATTATATTATTTATTGTTTTTCTGATTTTCACGCATCTCACGCGCCGCGTCCATCTGGACGTCGGTTATATCGATGCCGCCGATTATCCGCGCAATCTCATCAACCCGCGCCTTGTCGTCAAGCAGTACCACGGTGCTCTCCGCACGTCCGCCCACCTCGGATTTGATTATTTTATAATGGCTGTCGCCGAGGGATGCAATCTGCGCCGAGTGCGTTATCGCAATCACCTGACGGCTTTCCGCGATATCGGCAAGTTTCTTGCCGATACGCTCCGACGTTGCACCCGACACGCCTGTGTCGATCTCATCGAACACGACTGTTGACGCTCCGCTTTTCTTTGATATCGCACTGC
Source organism: uncultured Lachnospiraceae bacterium (assembly GCA_964568705.1). Classification (GTDB taxonomy): domain Bacteria; phylum Bacillota; class Clostridia; order Oscillospirales; family CAG-272; genus CAZMRH01. The sequence continues at coordinate 718 of CAZMRH010000182.1, read as the reverse complement.
ACAGTGCAAGCATCACACGCGACATCTCACCGCCCGATGCGACCTTATCAAGGCTCTGCATCGGCTCACCGGGATTTGTGCTGATGAGGAAGTCGACTGTGTCAGCACCGTCTGACTGGAGATTTGCGCTGTCCGTCACCGATATCTCGAGCTTCACCTTCGCCATATCAAGAAACGCAAGGGATGACGCAATCTCGCGCTCAAGCTCTGCCGCGGCGTTCTTTCTCACGTCTGTTATCTTTTTCGCGGCTGATTTACATTCAAGTGTTGCCGCATTGATTCGTCTTTCAAGCTCGCTTTGCCTCATCTCGCCTGACTCAAGCTCGTCAAGCCTGCGCACTGCGCCGCGGTAAAATTCATTTACCTCGGCAATCGTCGCGCCGTATTTTTTCTCGAGCTTTGATATGAGACTGAGCCTGCTCTCGATTTTATCAAGCTCGGCGTCGGGATTCTGTATCTCATCGCTGTCGGACAGCTCTCTTGCCCTCTCGCCGATGTCAATGACTTCATACCGCATCGAATCGAGCTTCTCGACAAGCTCCGGCACGCCGTCCATCACGCCCTCAAGCCCGGACAGAGCCGCCGATGCACGCTCCATGAGGTAAGCCGCGCTCGCTTTTTCGTTATCGCACAGCGCACGGTAGACTACCGATGAATACTTCGCGATCTGCCCCGCGCTCTTTACTCTTGTGCGGAGTGCGGTTAGCTTTTCTTCCTC
>CAZMRH010000181.1:0-3454 GCA_964568705.1 uncultured Lachnospiraceae bacterium | reverse complement strand
AAATTGACCCCTTTTGAAAGTTTTTCGCCAGGCCTTTTTTCAAAAAGGCCGCGTATCCTCCGTATCCTCCGTATCCTCCGTACCCTCCGTACCCTCCGTATCCCCCGTACCCTCCGTCCTCACCAGCCGAGCCATGAAGAAGCCGTCGGTGCCGTGCTCATGGGGTGTGAGGGTGAGGCTGCCGCGATCCGACTTGAGCTTGCCGTCGGCGAGAACGAAGTCGCACGGCTTGAATTGCGGATGTTCCGCGAGGAATTTGTCCACCACTCCGCCGTTCTCATGCGGGTTGAGCGTACACGTCGAATAAAGCAGCATGCCTCCCGCCTTAACATATGCTGCCGATGCCGAAAGTATCGCATACTGCACATCCGGCAGCCTTGTAAGTTCGTCGGGATTCTTGTACTTGATGTCCGGCTTTTTGGCGATAACTCCGAGCCCCGAGCACGGTACATCGCAGATTACGCGGTCGGCTTTGCCGATAAGCGACTCATCCGGCGTTCTGCCATCACGGGAGGAAGCCGTGATTATATCTATTCCCATCAGGTCCGCCATGCGGCGTATGAGAGAGAGCTTGTTCTCATGAAGATCAAACGAATACACGCGTCCGCGGTTGTCCATATCAAGCGCGCACGAAACGGACTTGCCGCCCGGTGCCGCGCATACGTCGATGACCGTGTCGCCCGGCTTCGCATCAAGTGCGCTGACCGCAAGGCGCGACGCGGTATCCTGAACGAAGTAAAGCCCCGCGCCAATCCCGTCGGTGAGCGGCGATGAAGCCTTAAGGCTTATCACATCCCCGCAGTACGGCGATATTTCAGCCTCCGTCCCCGATGACGCGAGCGCGTCAAGCACCTCGGATGGCGTGTGACGCAGTGTGTTCACGCGAAGCGTCACCGGAGTGCGGTGAAGAGTGTCGGCAAGCAGTGTCTCGACCGTCCCGCCGCGTCCGTATATATTCAGCCAGAAGCGGCACAGCGGCGCGGGCACGGAGTATTTCACCGACAGGTAAGTCACCGTATCACTTTCGGACGGCATCGGTATCGCGCATCCCGCGCGGAGGAACGTGCGGAGTATCCCGTTGACGAACCCGCCCGAGATGCCACCCGCGATCCTCACGCTTTCGGAAACCGCGGCGTGTGGGGGGATTCTGTCCATGTAGACGAGCTGGTATACGCCGAGCCGGAGCGCCCACATCGTCTGATTTTCGATTTCCGAAACCTTTCTCGATGAGTACGCGGCGATGATATAATCAAGCGTCACCAGCCGCTCCGTCACGCCGTAGACGAGGGCAGTGTAAAGCCCACGGTCAGCGTCCGACAGCGTGCATTTATTCAGGTACGAGTCGATTTCGAGATTCGTGTACTTGCCGTTTCTGTACCATGCGTCGAGCGATCTTGATGCAGCAAGCCGCGCGTCGCTCAGATATGACATATCGACAGGCTTAGGTGCGGGTTTTGCGGCAGACTCAGGTGCGGATTTCGGCGTATATTTCCTCACACCGCCGCCCGACCTGCCGTTTTTACTGAAAGCGCGGCCGCCCGGTTTACCTCTGCCGTTACCGTTCGGTCTGCTGCCTGCGTTACCGTTCGGTCTGCTGCCTGCGTTACCGCTTCTGCCGTAGCCGTGAGCGCCGGACCGCTCACCTTGCACCTTCGGTCTATTTTCATTATTATTCATTGTCCGAGTACATCCCCCGCGGCGATTCCGCGCCCGTTGACGAACGCACCCGCGCTCATCCTGCCCTTGCCCTCAGGCACTACCTCGGTGATGCGCAGTACTGTGCCGCCGACTGCGATGTCGATACCCTTGCCGTTTGCCGCAATGACGTATCCGTCCGGCTTGTCGGTCGTTTTATCGGTCATTTCGGCACGAGCAATTTTTAATAGCTTACCGCCGACTGACACACACGCAAGGGGTGCCGGTGAGAGTGCGCGTATCCTGTTGTATACTTCCTTCACGGGATGCGAGAAGTCGATGGCGCAGTCGTCCTTCGTGATCTTCGCGGCATAACACGAGTCTGCATCACACTGTTCGGTACATGCCAGCGTCCCTTCGCGTATCATGTCGAGCGCGCGCTGAATCGCAATGCCGCTAACCGCCGCAAGCTTGTCATGCACCTCGCCGAATGTATCGTCAGGTGCAATCTCCACTTCCTCGACGCATATCACGTTACCCGTGTCGATCCCGTCGTCCATCTGCATCGCTGTGACGCCTGTCACGGTGTCACCCGCCATTATCGCGCGCTGAATCGGCGCCGCACCGCGCCATCTTGGCAAAATCGATGCGTGCGCGTTGATGCAGCCGTGCTTCGGGTACGCAAGGACAGACCGCGGCAGTATCTTGCCGTATGCCGCGACTACTATCACGTCGGGCGACTTTTCTCTGAGAAACGCGGCGAACGCCTCGTCCTTCAGTGTGTTCGGCTGATATACCGGGATTCCCGCCGACTCGGCGTATTCCTTGACCGGTGTCGGCTGCATTTTATGACCGCGCCCCTTCGGGCGGTCGGGCTGCGTCAGTGCGCATATGATGTTTTCACCGGATTTATGCAGAAACTTCAGGCACTCAGCCGCATAATCGGGTGTGCCCATGAACATAATTCTCATTCGTCGTCCTCGATTTCGTCGGGATCAAGCATTTTGACTGCCTTATCGGTGAAAAGTATACCGTCGAGATGGTCGATCTCATGGCAGAACGCGCGCGCGGTAAGGTCGCTTCCGCTGACCGTGTAGCGGCTGCCGTCACGCGCCGTCGCCTCGACCGTAACGGTCATCGGGCGGTGCGTTATTCCCCATTTTCCGGGGATGGAGAGGCAACCCTCAGCTTCCTCCTGAGTCCCCTCGCACTTTATTATACGCGGGTTTATCATCTCATAAAGCTGTCCCTCTTCAACCTCGACCACCACGATACGGCGGACTACGCCCACCTGAGGTGCGGCAAGTCCGACACCTCCGGAATTACGGAGCGTGTCGACCATATCGTCAAGCAGCGTCGAGATGTGCGGGGTTATCTCTGTCACGGGGCGGCATATTTTACGCAGGACAGGGTCGCCCTCTTTTACAATATTTCTTATGGCCATTTAATAATATTTCCTTTCTGAACATGCAGGGTTTAGAATTCAAATGTGAAGCTTACTCCGAATGCGATAGCACGTAGAAGTGCGCGTACAGCTCACCGACGCAGACCCCCGTATCGAAGTCAAAACACGCGGAGAGCGTGCTTTTGACTGAGCAGGTGAGCCTTCGCTTTCAGCAAACCCCAGAAGGGGGCTTCGGGGGAATCCTTTCCCCCTGAACGGCTTTTGGTTACTTTTCTCCGCAGAAAAGTAACAAGAAAAAACTCGTCATGGGTATCGGTGACGAAACGCTTTTAACAAAGCGGGTTGGTGTCCGAACGACACCGCCTTACTTTAGTAAAGCTACCAGCATCATAGGTTACAGCGATACTGCAATCG
>CAZMRH010000180.1:2458-3468 GCA_964568705.1 uncultured Lachnospiraceae bacterium | reverse complement strand
GAGTATGGCACACATTCGTCTGTCGGTGAATGAACGTCATAATCCTGACGCTTTCAGCAAAACCTCGTATAAATTTGCCCCTTTTGAAAGTTTTTCGCCAGGCCTTTTTTCAAAAAGGCCGCGTTCCCCGGTTTTTCGCCAGGCCTTTTTTCAAAAAGCCGCGTACCTCCCTGCGAAAAGGATCTTCGCGTTTTTCTTGTCCGACAGACTCAGTCCGTCGCGGAATAAAATCCCGTACCCCCGATAGCCGCTGCGATGAGAGCAGACGCGGCTTCGGCATCCTTCAAGTCGAGCATTTCAGTTACCGAATGGATGTAGCGTGTCGGAATGGAGATGCATCCGGCACGGCATCCGCATCCGGTCATCTGCATTGACGCGGTATCCGTTCCGCCGCGCACGAGCACCTCAGTCTGATGTCTGATCTTTTCCTCCGCTGCGATTCGCTTAAGCTGCGCAACGAGCGATGTATCGCATATCACGCTTGAATCCTTCACCTTGATCGCAGCGCCGCCGCCGAGTTTTACTGCCATGGGAGATGCACCGCCCACGTCGCCCGTGCGCGTCACGTCGACCGCGATACCGATGTCAGGCGCGACCGTAAACGCCGCAGGCTTTGACCCGCGAAACCCGACCTCCTCCTGCACGGTGAATACGAAGTATGTGTCATACGCGCATACCTGCAACCGACGCGCCGCGTCTATCAATACCGCGCAGCCGACACGGTTGTCAAGCGGATGACCCGCGATGCGGCTTCCCGCAAGTCTGAACACACACTTCTCCGTGACAAAGCAGTCGCCGACCTTGACCATCCGCTCAGCCTCAGCACGAGTCCTTGCCCCGATGTCGCACACGAATCTGTCAGCCGCGTACTCCTCCGGCTTCACGTTTTCCTCAGGTACGACGATGCCGCGCCGTCCGTTCTCGAATACAACGGGAGAATACGCCGCGGCGGTGAGAAGTGCGCCGCCGACCGGAGCAAAGCGGATGAAGCCGTCCTCGCCGAAGCCCTC
>CAZMRH010000180.1:0-2448 GCA_964568705.1 uncultured Lachnospiraceae bacterium | reverse complement strand
GCCCACCTCGTCCATGTGTGCGGCAAGCATCAGCTTTTTCGACGAATCAACGCCCTTTTTATAAACGATGAGATTGCCGAGCACGTCAGTCGTTATATCGTCGGCAAAGTCCGTCATTTCATTTTTTATAAATTCCGCGACGTGCGTCTCTCTTCCCGATACGCCGTGAATCAGTGCGAGCTTCTTTATCAATTCATACATATTGTCACCTTACCGCCATTCCGTCGATCGCAGCTTCTGCCAGACGGATGATATTTGTAAAATCGTCCTCGCGTATCACGTTTGACGCGGTGTGGATGTACCTCGCCGGAGCGCTCACCGCCGCGCACCTAACGCCGCCGATGCTCCGTTGTATGCACGCCGCGTCATTTCCGCCCGAGACGTACTGCTTTATCTGACATGGTATGCCGCGACCGCGTCCGCATGCAAGGATGAAGTCGGACAGCTCACGGTCGTAAATAGTACCTCGGTCAATGTAGGATACCGCACCGCCCTCGCCCTGAATCGCAACGCTCCTGTAATCACCGCCGGACGGGGCAGTCGCAGTTGCCTCGAAAATTATCGCCGTGTCGGGTTTTACGATATTTGCGGCACATCTTGCGCCCGATAATCCAAGCTCCTCACGGCAGGTGAACGCGAAGCATAGGTCAAACGGCGGAGAATTATCGTGAAAATACGCCATCACGTCGCACAGTACCGCGCATCCGAGACGGTCGTCAATCGCTTTGCTTTTCAGCATCCGACCGTCCTGACCGAAGCGAACGAAATCGCTCAGATAAGTGCCGTAGTCTCCGCGTCTGACGTATTTCTCAGTCTCCTCGCGGCTCTTAGTGCCGATGTCGATGTATAGTGAGCTGTATTCCGCTGTGCTGTCGCGCTCATCCTTCGTGAGCAGATGCACGGGCTTTGCCGAAACGACGCCCTTCACGCGCAGATCGGCGTTTCCGACCTCAACGCGCCGCGCCGATATCACACGCGTATCCGTTCCCGATAACGTGGCGAACCTGAGCATACCGTTTTCCGCGACGTGGCTTATCATGAAGCCGACCTCGTCCATGTGCGCCGACAGCATCAGTTTTTTCGGCTGAATCGGTGATGACGAAGCAGCGCCGACGATGCCGTGAATGACTGCGATCATCCCGCCGAGTTTGTCGTATAACAGTTCATCGTACAGACCGTCGATATTTTCGCGGATCACCTCGGCGACCGCGCTCTCGCATCCGGACGGGCCGAACACAGCACACAGCTTCTCAAGGAGTGCAGTACCCGTTAGTCTTTGTTTCATTCCCGCACCTCCTAACCGAGCAGCTCCGGCGATGAGATGACCGCCGAAATGAGTGCCGCCGTATCCCGGATATCGCCGAGCGACAAAACTTCATTATATGTGTGCATGTTCATTATCGGCACGCTTATAACCGCCGTAGGGATGCCATCGCCGACGAGCGTGAGCAGCGTTGCGTTCGTGCCGGTGTCCTCCGCCTCGACAATCGTCTGATACGGTATGTTATTTTTGTCGGCAATATCGCAGATACGCCGCGTCAGGAGATGATCGGTGACGGCGGAGAGCGACAGTGCCGCGCCGTCTCCGCTTCTTATCGTTTCCCACGATTCAACGCCGGGGAATGCGCCAAAGTCTGTATCGGTGACGATCGCCATGTCGGGCATGATCTCGGCAGCGGCAAGCGCGCATCCGCCGGGACGCCCGACTTCCTCGCGCGATGAGAGCGTGACGTAAATATCGGCGATGAGTGCATCCGCCGGCGTCATTGCGACTGCCGCGATGACCGCCGCGCAGCATGCTTTATTGTCAAAACCGCGTCCGCACACGGTATCGCCGAAAAGCGTGAGTGTGGGCGAGCGAAATCCGACGGGCGTACCGACGGGAGTGATTTTCTCAAGCATATCGCGGTCATAACCCGTATCAATACGGATTTCGTCGAACGCGGGCGCCTTTTTGCTGTCACCGGGCTTTTGCAGATGCGGCGGCACGGCGGCTATCACACCATAGATCTCCTCAGTGCCGTATACCGTGACCTCGGCGGCGGGCAGAATCCGTCTGTCAAGACCGCCGACAGGCGCGACGGACAAAAGTCCGCCGTCGTGAATCCCGGTGACGAGCATACCGACTTCGTCGAAATGCGCGTCAAGCATAAGGCGCGGGGCATCTGTTTTGCCGCACCTCTTTATAAATATATGATTTCCGTTGTGATCGGTGCGGTGTTCGTCAAAATACGTTGAGATGAGCGCGTCGAGGTCTGTTTTGCCGCGCGCCTCATGACCGGATACGGACATTATGCCGCAGAGGTCCCGGAGGAGAGGAAATATTTCCGGCATGTGTAAGTCCTTTCTGTGATGGAATATAGATGTATGCTTCTTGCCTGTCGGATGTCTGCCGTTGTCGCTTGGACACAAACCTGTTTTGCTTATGGCATAGCTTGTGTATAACCA
>CAZMRH010000179.1:2615-3485 GCA_964568705.1 uncultured Lachnospiraceae bacterium | reverse complement strand
TCTTCGCGTCCTTAAGCGCGCCCTTGTTGAATCCGGGTATCATCCCGATGAGGCTTTCGACCGAGCCCATCTTCTTTATCTGGCGGAACTGCTCAAGATAATCGGTCAGTGTGAACGAATTCTCGCGCAGCTTGCGCTCCATTTCGATTGCCTGCTTTTCGTCGATCGCCGCTTCCGCTTTTTCGATAAGTGTGAGAACGTCGCCCATACCGAGTATGCGGGATGCCATTCGTTCGGGATGGAACGGCTCGATCGTATCAAGCTTTTCGCCAAGGCCGACAAACTTTATCGGCTTTCCTGTGACGTGACGGACGGACAGAGCCGCACCGCCTCGCGTATCGCCGTCGAGCTTTGTGAGCACAACGCCCGTGATGTCGAGAAGCTCATTGAACGATTCGGCAACGTTAACCGCGTCCTGACCTGTCATCGAATCGACGACGAGCAGTATTTCTGTCGGATGAACAGTCTCCTTGATGCTCTTGAGCTCCTTCATCAGCACTTCATCGACGTGCAGTCGACCTGCCGTGTCGAGAAATACCATGTCAAGCCCGTTCTTTTCGGCGTATGCGACGGCTTTCTTTGCGATCTCAACGGGTGAAATCTCGCCCATCTGGAATACGGGAACGCCGATCTGCTCACCGACTACTTCAAGCTGCTTTATCGCGGCGGGACGGTATATGTCGCACGCCACAAGCAGTGGCTTTTTACCCTGCTTCTTATATAAATTCGCGAGTTTTGCACTGTGGGTCGTCTTACCCGAGCCCTGAAGTCCGCACATCATGACGATCGTCGGCGGCTTCGATGCGATTTCGAGTTTTGCGTTGGTACCGCCCATGAGCGAGACAAGCTCCTCATTGACAATTTTGACTA
>CAZMRH010000179.1:0-2605 GCA_964568705.1 uncultured Lachnospiraceae bacterium | reverse complement strand
TGCGGGAACGAGACTTTCGAGCACCGATTCACCGACCGCACGCTCCGACACCTTGGAGACGAATTCGCGCACGACCTTGAAGTTTACGTCGGCTTCAAGCAGTGCAAGCTTTATCTCGCGCATACCCTCGCGCACGTCTTTTTCGGTCAGCTTGCCCTTATTTCTGAACTTGCCGAACGCGTTGTTCAGCTTTTCGGAAAGGCTTTGAAACATAGCCATGGCGGTCTCCTTTCGGGAAGTTTCGGTTACAGTGAAAGCGCGTCGAGCCTGTCCGCACATGCGATGAGCGTGCGTCGGACATCCTCGTTGTCTGTATCGGCGGCGATGCGGCGTATTTCGGCGGTATCCTTCGCCACCTCTGATTTTACTTCGGTAAAGCGTTTCACCATACCGAGCTTATCTTCAAGCTCATGAAGCTGTGTCTCACCTTTTTTAATTGAATCGCGGACACCCTGACGCGACAACCCGCATTCCTCGGAAATTTCGGAAAGGGAATAGTCCTCGTTGTAGTAAAGCTCCATTAAATTGCGGCGCTTGTCGGTAAGAATGTCGCCGTAGAAATCAAGAAGCAGCGATATTTGTGTGTCCTTTTCAAACATGTCATGCCGCCTGTAAAGCAAAATACTTTACACAGTATATCATGGGTATGCTCCTTTGTCAAGAGGGAAAATAAAATAATATGAAAAATCAAGCCGGACGCATTATTAATGCTTCCGGCTCAATTTATTTTATAAATTTTATTTCTTGTACATCGGGCCGTACGCCTCACATGCACGGAAGTCTGCGCCTTCCTTATCCATGCCGAACGCGTTGAATGATGCCGGACGGAAGATGTCCTCCTCAGGTACATTGTGAAGTGCTACGGGAATGCGGAGCATCGAGCACATTGTAATAAGGTCTGCACCGATGTGACCGTAGCTGATAGCACCGTGATTTGCGCCCCAGCAGTTCATCACATCGTATGCGCTCTTGAACGCACCCTTGCCGGTAAGACGCGGTGCGAACCATGTGCAGGGCCAAGTGTAGTCGGTACGCTTCCAGAGAATGTCGGATATTTCGTCGGGCAGATTGATCGTCCAGCCCTCGGCGATCTGAAGCATCGGGCCGAGACCCTTGACAAGGTTGAGCCTTATCATCGTGGCGGGCATTTCGGCACGTGTCAGGAAGCGTGAGGAGAATCCGCCTCCTCTGAAGTATCCGAAGTCGGCTGAACACCATGTCGTCGCGTCGAGTATCGCTTTCTGATCCGCTTCAGTCACGTCGAACCAGCGCTTCATCTCGCCCTTGCCGTCTGCACCCTTCGCTTCACCGCAGGCATCGAGACATGCCGCGCCTGAGTTGATAAGATGGATGATACCGTCAGCTTCCTTAGCCTTGCCCTCAAGCTCGTATCCGGTAGCCTTCTTGACAGCTTCCGGGCTCCAGTATGTACGGACATCCGCGAATATCTGCGCACGGTTTGTTAAGAGCTTCATGAACATCATTCCGAGACCGTTGAGAACGTCGTTTTCGGTAGCGAGAATGTACGGCTCACGCGCACCGTTCCAGTCAAATGAGGTGTTGAGAAGCGCTTCGGCAAAGTCGCAGTTCGGGTAAAAGTCAGTCCACTGACGCTGTCCCTGAAATCCTGCGGCGATGGCGTTGTGACCTGCGCTCTCCTCCTCGCATCCCTTTGGCAGATTATCATTGCCGCACATCAGATCCTTGATGATAATCATCATTTTGACAACGAATTCCCAGTCCTTATCCTTCTGTTCCTTCGTTTTCTGAATGTTCGCGGGATTCTTGTCGAAGCCCTCCTTGCAGTTTTCGCGAGTCCACTTGAGAGCCTTTTTGAATTCAGCCTCATCGTAGATATTCTCGCTCATACGGCGGATTATCTCGACCTCATCGACCGATTCGACTCTCATGCCGAGGTATTCTTCAATGAAGTGCGGATCAATAATCGAGCCGCCGATACCCATGCAGATCGAGCCGATCTGGAGGTATGATTTGCCTCTCATCGAAGCGACGGCAATCGCAGCACGTCCGAAACGAAGGAGCTTTTCGCGAACATCCGCGGGAATCTCGGTGTTGTCCGCGTCCTGTACGTCGTGACCGTAGATACCGAATGCGGGGAGTCCCTTCTGAGCGTGTGTAGCGAGGACTGACGCAAGGTAGACCGCGCCCGGACGCTCGGTACCGTTGAAGCCCCATACAGCCTTGATGGTGTTTCTGTCCATGTCCATCGTCTCCGCGCCATAGCACCAGCAGGGAGTAACGGTGAGGGTTATGTCAACGCCCTCCTTCTTGAACTTTGCAGCACATGCCGCAGTCTCACCGGCACGGCCGATCGTGGTGTCCGCGATGACGACCTTGACGGGCTTGCCGTTAGTATATGTAAGATTTTCCTCGAAGAGCTTCGCGGCGGATTTCGCCATGTTCATCGTCTGCTCCTCAAGTGATTCCCGTACGCCGAGTACACCGCGGCGGCCGTCGATTGTCGGGCGGATACCGATAACTGGGTATTCGCCGATGATTCTTTTGTTTGCCATAATATATGTTCCTTTCTGAAAGTAAAAAATAATTTTGCTTATAGCTTACCTAAATTTCAGTATATCATATA
>CAZMRH010000178.1:0-3489 GCA_964568705.1 uncultured Lachnospiraceae bacterium | reverse complement strand
GAATGTCGATACGACCACGCGTATCTATTACACTGATTATGAGACGGAGGATGACCGTATCAACAATACCGGCACGCCGGTTGAGATTGAAAATCAGCGTCAGTACAGCTCCGGCAACTCCCTGTGGGCGTCCTACAGCGAGATACCGGACGATCTGATTGAGGCGTATATCTCGATAGAGGATCATCGGTTCTGGTCGCATGAGGGTGTCGACTGGTTGAGAACCGGATCGGCAATGCTCGGGTTCTTTTTCGGTGACGGCAACTACGGCGGCTCGACCATCACACAGCAGCTTATTAAAAATGTCACCCAGGAAGATGATAATACCATACAGCGAAAGGTGCAGGAGATATTCCGTGCGCTTAATCTCGAGGAGCAGTACAGTAAGGAAGAGATACTCGAGATGTACCTCAACATTGTGTACCTCTCGAATAACTGCTACGGCGTAAAATCGGCGGCGCAGACCTATTTCGGCAAGAATATTTCCGATCTGTCGCTCGTCGAATGTGCGGCGCTCGCGGGAATTGTCAAGAACCCTACAAAGTATGACCCGATACGCTTTCCGGAGGAAAACAAGATACGCCGCAACGATGTTCTCTACCGTATGCATGAGCTTGGAAAGCTTTCCGACGCGGAGTATGAGGAAGCGATTAATGCCGAGCTTGTGCTGAATACGTCGGATGACGGTCAGGCATCGGTCGAGACTGCGGTGAACTCATGGTACACCGACGCGGTGTTTGACTCGGTTCAGAAGGCACTCATGGACGAATACGGCTACTCGTCATATGTGGCGAGCATGAAGATATACACGGGTGGACTTCAGATATACACTCAGATGGATCCCGACGTGCAGTCGATACTTGATGAAGTGTATACCAATGATGCGTCCTACTTCCCGTACTCGAACAGCGGACTACAGCCGGAATCGTCAATGGTGATCATTGATCCGTACACGGGCGACGTGCTTGCGCTTGTCGGCGGACGCGGGGCTAAGACACAGAACAGGATACTCAACCGCGCCACGCAGTCGGTCAGGCCGCCGGGATCGTCGATAAAGCCGGTATCCGTTTACGGGCCGGCGCTTGACGCGGGGCTTATCACCTACGGTTCGACCGTGGACGACACGCCTGTAAACTTCGGCACAGACCCGTCAAATCCCACACCGTATCCGCATAACCTTCCCGACGTGTACAACGGACTGACGACCATCAACAGCGGTATCACGAGGTCTGTCAACACCGTCGCGATGAAAACGCTTCAGAAGCTGACAGTCGATGTGTCGTTTGACACACTGAAGAATAAGCTTCATGTAGACAGCCTCATTGAATATGAGGAATCGGATTCCGGCAAGGTGTACACCGATAAGGCGCTTGCACCGCTCGCACTCGGACAGCTCACCTACGGACTTACCGTTGAGGAGCTTACCGCGGCATATTCGATCTTCCCGAATCAGGGAATATACAATAAGCCGCGCCTGTGGAGTCAGGTGCTTGACAGCGAAGGCAACGTGGTGCTAAAAAACGAGCCGGAATACGAGATCGTCATCAGCGAGGAATCCGCGACGATCATGAATATGCTGCTTGAGAACGTCGTTCAGAGCGGTACTGCAAGCCGTATTACGATGGACGATAAGCTCGGTATCGAGGTCGCCGGTAAGACCGGTACGACCACCGCCGACTTCGACAGATGGTTTATGGGCTACACACCGTACTACATCGGCGGTGTATGGTTCGGTTACGACGAAAACATGGCACTTGACGATTTCTCGGCAGGCTATCCTCCCACGGTTCAGATATGGGATGCAGTCATGACGAAAGTTCATGAGATGAAGCTCGCCAAGGATAAAGAGAAGAATGAAGCAATAAAGAAATTCAGCTTTGCAAGCGGAGTTATTAAGTGCGAATACTGTAAGGATTCAGGAATGCTTATGACGGACGCTTGCCGTGCCGATCCGAGAGGAAACAGGGCGGAGACCGGTTACTTCACGGAGGAGACAAAGCCGACGCAGTACTGTACGACGCATGTGATGGTTGATTACCATTATCAGACGCCGAGTGAGCTGTACGGCGGAGTTGCGACCTCACATTGCAACGCATCCCAGACAAAGAAGGTCGGCATGCTGAATATTACCGACCGTAACTTCCCAATGCAGGTCTACGTCACCGACGCGGAATTCGTATACCGTGAGCTTCCGGCATCGGTCGCACCGTATAACAGTACGGTGCTGCCGTTCTTCCAGAATCTGCTGAGTCCGGGAACGTACGTCGGCATAACGAGGCGTTCGGCGATCAACAACGGCTCGACCAAGCAGTTCAACTGCGCGTGCGGCTGCGGTTGATAAAATTTATGAATAACATGAGAAACCACCTCATAATTTATTATGAGGTGGTTTCTCTATGTGTTATGTAATATAAATTGCCGTCGGGTACGCCGTTTCATTATGAGTATGTATTTACCGAGTTTAATGTTATAAAGGAGCAGCCGTATGAGAAAATTACTCCATCAGATTCGTTTTGAAGTATCATATTACCGAAAGATAGCCGGTCACCTTTGGTGGTGCGGCGTTATTGCGCTGTGCCTGTGGATACTCATGTGCATATGGGGCGGCGGTACAGCTGCCGTGCGGTGCCGCTGGATACTCCCGGACGGCTTCCCTCCGACAATAGTATTTTATCCCATGTGGGCACTGTCGGCATTTCTGTGGGGAGTTGCCATGGGAATTGTTCTGTTCGCGCGAAACTACGCCTGTATCGGCAGGCGCGACACGATTCTGCGTCTGACAGCGGCATTTGTGCTGATGATACTTTGGTATCCGCTGTTTTTCGGACTGAAGCTGTTTACGATTTCGATGATACTGCTCGCCTTGTCTGTAATTCTGTGTCTTATGGCGATTGCAGGCTCGGGGAATCCGTATGTAACGCTGACTGTTTTTCTCATCTGGCAGGCGATACGGCTTGCGTTTTATACCTTCATCTGCCTCATATTTCTCTTTGTAAATTAAGTTTACCCGTCACCGGAGGCAAAATTCTGTACTCTTCATATACTGTAAAGATAAAACTAAAGGAGTGATGCATTTGAACCAAGGAGTCAGAAGCGATACCGGCGGGGAGGGTTTCCTGCAAATATTCACGTACAACGGCGGAGTAATGCCGGCAGAAGGCACGGCGATGCACATTTCAAATAATGCCGAGGGAAGCGGGGGGAGCGGCGAGACAGGTGTAAGGATCGGTGCAAGCGGTGATGATGTTCGGCTCGTTCAGCAGTATCTAAACTTCATACCCGACACATATACCGAGATACCCAAGGTCGATGTTAACGGCGAATGCGGTGAGGTGTCGGCGAATGCGGTAAGTGTGTATCAGCGGTTGTTCGGCTTACCCGAGACAGGCGTTGTCGCGTCGTTCACATATAACTCAATCACCGACACATACCGCACGATTCTCGAAGGCGGCGACACCTTACCCGGACAGTTCGGCGGAACAATATCGT
>CAZMRH010000177.1:0-3494 GCA_964568705.1 uncultured Lachnospiraceae bacterium | reverse complement strand
TCCTTCTGAAGCGTTGCGACTTCCTTCTTGGGGAGCATGTCGAACGTTCCGTCGGACTGCATTTTTTCAAGGTCTGTCAGACGCTTGATGCTTGTTTTAATCGTCTTGTAGTTCGTGAGCATGCCGCCGAGCCAGCGAACGTTCACATAGTACATGCCGCAGCGTTCAGCTTCCTCACGGATAGCGTCAGCCGCCTGCTTCTTTGTTCCGACAAACAGGATGTTGCCACCGTCGGTCGAGACATCGCGGACGAACATGTACGCTTCCTCAAACTTCTTGATCGTCTTCTGAAGGTCGATGATGTAGATGCCGTTACGCTCTGTGAAGATGTACTCCGCCATCTTAGGGTTCCAGCGTCTGGTGTGATGTCCGAAATGGACGCCTGCTTCGAGCAGCTGTTTGATTGATACGATAGACATAAAATGTCCTCCTCAGGTTTTTTCCACCATGCGGCAACCTCTGCAACTGCCCCTCGGATTTCGTCCGGACGGCAGACCCGGCAGGGGTCAATGCGGCATGTGTGATATATTTTCGCGCTTGTCACGCAACGTATATTCTATCACATAAGGTAAGTTTTTGCAATAAATATTTATTCGTTTACCGAAAGTTTACAATTGAATACGGCAGGAGATGCGGACACTATGGTCAGCAACCCCTGCCGTGCTTTATGTTATATGGAGTCCTAACGCTAAAATATCCACCGTATGTGCTTCTGCTTCTTACATTCACATCCGTTTTCGACGCACGGTCTCGGCGGTGCTTCGACCAGTATCGCGTCCTCACCGATACGCTGTATCTTTTCCCAGCAGATCTTGATCTCGTCCCCCTTGCCGAATGAAAATTTTCCGCAGTTCTCCGGTACGAATACAGCCGTGATCTTGCCGCAGCACGGGTCGACCTCATAATTATCGATGTAGCCGAGCTTGCGTCCGTCGATAACGCTTATGACGATTTTATCGCTCAGGTCATTCGTGGTACAGCTCATGTCGCACCTCCCGTATTACCTGTGCTCTCGATCCTGCGGATGCTGTAAAGCGAGTTCAGCACCGACCACAGCGACGGGAAGTAGCGCATGATGTTCCACACGCTTACACCGCGAATCCCGTATTCATTGACAAGACGCAGCTTCGCATCAGCGCTTCTCGCATCCTCGAACCATACGATGTGCTCCGCGTTTTCGTCCGTATTCGGCACACGCTGAAAATATGAGTATGTCGGGGACTGCGCTTCCTCGTTAAAGGTGATTTCCGCGTCCTTTTCGACCGCGCGCTGTACCGCTTCCTTGTTTGACAGCGACTCCGCCATCGACTCGCCACGCACATACGGCAGCGTCCAGTCGTAGCCGTAGTTCGGCATACCGAAAAATATCTTGTCGGGCGAAATTGCCGTAATGCCGTAGTCAAGCACGCGGCGCACATTGTTTATCGGTGCGACAGGGAGCGGGGGTCCGTAGGTGTAGCCCCATTCGTAAGTCATAAGAAGTATGTTGTCAGCTGCAGCGCCGACAGCGCCGTAATCGTGTCCCTCATAAAGCAGTCCCGGCTGATCGGCGCTCGTTTTCGGCGCAAGGGAGGCGAAAACGACGTATTCGTCACTCGGCATCGCAGCATTCAGCTTAGTAATAAAGTCGGTGTAGCTTTCGGCATACTGACCCCCGATATACTCAAAATCAACGTCAATACCGCCGTAGCCCTTAGCGACCATCGTGTTCACCGCATTTTCGATTACCCTGTCCTTGAGCTCATCGCTCGACAGGATATTTGCGACAAGCCGGTCGGAAAACGTACCGGCTTCGGTGAGCGAGGTGAGCATCATCAGCGGTACTGTGCCGTATTCCTTAGCGATAGCTATAATCTCGTCGTCGCCGCCCTCAGGTTCGATGAGTGTTCCGTCGTCATTCAGACCATATGTAAATATTGAAAGGTATGTGAGGTAGGGAAGCGTCGTTCGCAGGGTGTCGCGGTCGATGTACGGGTACGCGTAGCCGTTTGTCGAGATTTCGCCGAGCGTGGGCGGATCGTAGGAAATGTTGAGCGTTTGACCGGGAAATACGGCGGAGCTTCCGCGAAGTACGGGATTATTCCGCCACAGCTGATTGACGCTTACGCCGAACTGCTCGGCAATGGACAGAAGCGTATCGCCTCCACGCACCGTGTAGGTTTGAGTGGGATAGAGGATGACGAGATTCTGCCCGGTGGCGAGCCTGCCGGGATTTTCAAGCTCATTGTCGATGATGATGCGGCTCGGTGTAGTCCCGTACTCATTTGCGATCGAGTAAACGCTGTCGCCGTTCTTTACTGTGTATATTACCATATGTTCCTCCGGTATAAATTTATGTAAGGCTCCACAATAAACAATATATGCCGCACTTTATCGAAATGCCACAGGATAAATATGATTTTCGGGGGAATATTATAAAAAACCGATTATATGTTAGAGGCAGCATTAAATATCAACCAAACAGGAGATAACCATGACAGAGAGCAGAATTAAATGTATATCGGCACTTGAGGTGCTTGACTCGCGCGGCAATCCGACCGTATCGGCGACCGTTGTACTTGAGGACGGTTCGACGGCGTGCGCATCCGTACCGTCGGGCGCGTCCACCGGCGAATATGAGGCGCTTGAACTGCGTGACGGCGATGACGAACGCTTCGGCGGCAAGGGAGTAACCGAAGCCGTCGCGAATGTAAACGAGGTCATCGCACCCGCGCTTTGTGGGATCTCCGCGTCGCCAGATAAATGCGACAGACGTATGCTCGCGCTTGACGGCACGGATGATAAATCCGCACTCGGCGCTAATGCGATTCTCTCGGTATCAATCGCAGTAGCACGCGCCGCCGCGGTATCGCTCGGCATACCGCTGTACCGCTATCTCGGCGGTATCGGCGCGTGCAGGCTTCCCGTCCCGATGATGAACATTCTCAACGGCGGCGCTCACGCGTCAAATAATATCGATGTGCAGGAGTTCATGATCGTGCCCGAAGGGTTTGACACCTTCTCTGATGCACTGCGCGCGGGAAGTGAGATCTACCACTTGCTCGGCTCGATTCTCAAATCTCACGGGCGCTCGACCGCCGTAGGTGATGAGGGCGGCTTTGCGCCTGATCTTTCAAAAGATGAGGAAGCGCTCGACTATCTGTGCGACGCAATCGAGAAAGCCGGATACGATACAGAGAGCGTGAAGATCGCACTTGACGCGGCGGCAAGCGAATGGTACGAGGAGGGTTCGTACCGTCTGCCGAAAAGCGGAGAAAAGCTGAGCGCGGACGAGCTTATCGCGAAATGGGAGAAGCTCTCACAACAGTATCCGATAATTTCGGTCGAGGACGGACTGGGTGAAAACGATTACGGCGGCTGGACGCGTATGACTGAGCAGCTGGGCGACAAGATCATGCTTGTAGGCGACGATCTGTTCGTTACGAATACGAAACGGCTCGCAAACGGCATCATGAGCGGCGCTGCAAACGCAATACTCATCAAGCCCAATCAAA
>CAZMRH010000176.1:0-3536 GCA_964568705.1 uncultured Lachnospiraceae bacterium | reverse complement strand
TTTTTTTGACTTTGGATTCCTTTTCCTGAACTTTTGCCATGCCTGTGAGTCCGCCTTTCTGGTATTTTAAAAAATATTATTCCGAAATAAGGTTTTCCCGCAATATATTGCCCGTACGGGCATGTACGGTAAACCGACTTGTTTATTATAACATACTGTTCGCGATTTTTCTACCCCTAATTTGCAATTTTTACATATAAATATTTTGATACGGCGGCGGAAATGTTCAGGGTATTTTTATGCATTTATTTTGCGAAATAATGCATATTAGTATAAGCGGTCGGGTACATGCAAAGTCATGGCGGGAGCGTGTGCCGATCATAATGCCGCGCCGCACTCGCATTATACCGTTTTATCAGCTGTTATAGGCCGTTTGTTTACTATAATGCACAAAAACATCACCGCCGTCCGGCTTGTCTGCGACATTCATTACAAATGTTCGTTTTTTTCGGTTTGCTATTGACAAGGTGAGGTCAATCATGTATAATTATGCGTATGACGAGGTGAATTATATGAAGGTATTTATAGACGGACGCGAGGGAACGACCGGACTTCGCATATATGAACGGCTGTCCGCGATAAACGGCGTGGAGCTGATGCTTCTGCCCGATGAACTTCGCAAGGACACGTGCGCGCGTCACGATGCTCTCAACTCATGCGACATCGCGGTGCTGTGTCTGCCGGATGCGGCGGCGATCGAAGCGGTCGGTATGATCGAGAACAAAAACGTACGTGTGATCGACGCATCGACCGCGCACCGTACCGCGCCCGGTTGGGCTTACGGCTTTCCGGAGCTGTCGGAGAAATATCTTCAGGATGTGAAGAACGGCGCGAGAGTTGCAGTCCCCGGATGTCATGCGGGCGGATTTATCGCACTTATACAGCCGCTTGTCGCAAGAGGCATCATCAGCCCGAAGTCGCATCTTTCGTGTTTCTCGCTCACCGGCTACAGCGGCGGTGGCAAGAAGATGATTGCCGAGTACGAGAATGTCGCGAGAAGCCCTCTGTTTGATTCACCCAGACAGTACGCGATGACGCAGGAGCACAAACATCTTCGCGAGATGACACACGTGCCCGGGCTTGAGACTCCGCCGATATTCTGCCCCGTGGTGTCGGGCTTCTACAGCGGAATGGAGATAACGGTGCCGCTGTTTGCGGGTGATTTATGCGGCGGCGCGACTGCCGATACGATAAAGAGCGTTTACGCGAATCTGTACACCGGCGGCATCGTGAGCTATACGGACGACTTCGGCGAGGGCGGCTTCGCTGCGGCAAACGCGATGAGCGGGCTTGATTCGATGGAGATTACGGTGACGGGCAACGGTGAGCGCATACTGCTCATCTCGCGCTTTGACAATCTCGGCAAGGGCGCGTCGGGTGCCGCGGTCGAATGCTTTAATATAATGACGGGTACGGACAAATGCCGCGCACTCAAACTTAAGTAGGAAGTGAATGATATGATAAAGAAAATCGACGGCGGCGTATGTGCCGCTGCGGGATATACTGCCGCTGGAGTTCACTGCGGCATACGCAGGAACCGCGAGAAGTACGACCTCGCGCTCATACTTTCAGAAAAGCGTGCGGCAGCGGCGACAGTCTACACGACGAATCTTGTCAAGGGTGCGCCGATCGCCGTGACTAAGGCGAACATCGCCGACGGTTACGCCGAGGCGATCATCTGCAACAGCGGCAACGCAAATACGTGCAATGCGAACGGTATTGAGATAGCGGAAGCGATGTGTAAGCTGTGCGAGAAGTACACGGGTGTCGCGTCGAATGACGTTATCGTCGCATCGACAGGCGTCATCGGTCAGCCGCTCGACATCACGCCGATAGAAAACGGTATGCCCGCGCTGAAAGCGGCACTCGGCAAAAAGAGCGGCGACGCGGCTCAAGCGATAATGACGACCGATACCATAGTCAAAGAAATCGCGTTCGAGTTCGACTGCGGCGGCGCGAAGTGTCACATCGGGGGCATCGCAAAGGGTAGCGGCATGATTCATCCGAATATGGCGACGATGCTCGTATTCGTCACGACCGATGCGGCGATCACGCCCGAGATGCTGAATAAGGCACTGAAATCGGACGTTCCCGACACATTCAACATGATAAGCATCGACGGTGACACGTCAACCAACGATATGGTAAGCGTTATGGCGAACGGTATGGCGGGAAACAAAGTCATCGACACCGACGGCGCGGACTACGACGCGTTCCGCGAGGCTCTGAACGGCGTGACAAAGACGCTCTGCCGCCTTATCGCATCGGACGGCGAGGGTGCGTCAAAGCTGCTCGAATGTACGGTCTGCGGCGGTAAAACGAAGGCTGACGCGCGTCTTGCGGCGAAGTCGGTCGTATGCTCATCGCTTTTCAAAGCGGCGATGTTCGGTGCGGACGCGAACTGGGGCAGGATCCTCTGCGCGGTCGGCTACAGCGGCGCGGACTGCGATGTGACGAAGATAGGCGTGGTGCTTGAGAGTGTCGCGGGTGCGATCGAGGTATGCCGTAATGGCACGGGCATGGAGTTCCCCGAGGATGACGCGAAAAAGATACTCTCCGAGAAGGAGATAAAAATAAAGATCGACCTCGGCGGCGGCGACGGCGAAGCTACCGCATGGGGATGCGACTTAACCTACGATTACGTAAAAATAAACGGTGATTACCGTACCTGAGGTGACATGATGGACATATCCAACGCTCAGCGGGCAGAGGTGCTTATCCACGCGCTGCCGTACATACAGAAGTACGCGGGCAAAATAATCGTCGTGAAGTACGGCGGCTCGGCGATGAAGAATGATGATCTGCGCGAGGCGGTCATGGGCGACATCGTGCTATTGTCGCTCATCGGCATCAGGGTAGTGCTCGTCCACGGCGGCGGTCCCGAAATCACGGAGATGCTCGCGCGCATCGGCAAGGAGACGACATTTGTCGACGGACTGCGGGTCACCGATGCGGAGACTGCGGAGATCGTGCAGATGGTGCTGGCGGGCAAGGTCAACAAGAATCTCGTCAACCACATCGAGAATCTCGGCGGAAACGCGATGGGGCTGTGCGGTATGGACGGCCACCTTATCGAGGCCGCACCCGCCGATCCGAAGCTCGGCTTCGTTGGCGAGATAACGAAGATAAACATAAAGCCCGTCACCGACCTGCTTGAAAAGGGTTATATCCCCGTCGTATCGACTGTCGGCTGCGACAAAGACGGAGGCGTATACAACATCAACGCGGATACGGCGGCATCTGCCATCGCGGGCACGCTTCAGGCGGAGTGCCTCATCTCAATGACCGATACGCCCGGCATTCTGCGCGACAAGGATGATGCGTCAAGCCTTATTTCGAAGATATACGCAAGCGATGCGGCGACGCTCATCCGCGACGGCGTTATCTCCGGCGGCATGATACCGAAAATCGGGTGCTGTACAGAGGCGATACGCCGCGGTGTGAATAAGGTGTTTATCATCGACGGACGCGTGCCGCACTCGATAATCGTCGAAATCCTCACCGACGAAGGCATGGGCACAATGTTCACTCGCGGG
>CAZMRH010000175.1:0-3564 GCA_964568705.1 uncultured Lachnospiraceae bacterium | reverse complement strand
CGTTATTATAGCACCGATTTTATTCTCGATCGTATCATTCAAGTCATAGCTGAAGCTGAAATTGTTTTCACATTCGCACAGCCGTACGACTTCCTCCGCAAGTGCCGCACCGCCGTTGCCGCCGTCACTCCATACCGTCGACAGCACCACATTCACGCCGAGCGCCGCACATTCCTTCATTATCAGGTCGATCTCCGCGTCCGTGTCAGATGGGAAACGGTTGACCGCAACGACTGACGGAAGTCCGTATACGTTCCTGATGTTCGATACGTGACGGAGCAGATTCGGCAGGCCTTTTTTCAGTGCGCCGAGGTTTTCATTTGCAAGCTCCGACTTCGCCATACCGCCGTGCATCTTCAGCGCGCGAACTGTTGCAACGATCACGACCGCCGAGGGCTTAAGGTTACACAATCTGCACTTTATGTCGAGGAATTTTTCGGCACCGAGGTCAGCGCCGAAGCCTGCTTCTGTGACCGCGTAGTCACCGAGCCGCATCGCCATACGCGTCGCCGTTACCGAATTGCATCCATGTGCGATATTCGCAAACGGGCCTCCGTGAACGAACGCGGGCGTACCTTCGAGCGTCTGAACGAGATTCGGCTTGAGCGCGTCACGCAGCAGTGCGCACATCGCGCCCGCCGCCTTAAGGTCACCTGCCGTCACCGGACGTTCATCGAAGGTGTAGCCGACGATGATCCGCGAAAGTCTTTCCTTTAAGTCGGTTATCGATGTCGAAAGGCACAGCACCGCCATAATTTCCGACGCGACCGTGATATCGTAGCCGTCCTCACGGGGAGAGCCGTTGACGCGTCCGCCGAGTCCGTCAACGATATTACGGAGCTGGCGGTCATTCATATCGACGCACCGCTTCCATGTGATGCGGCGTGAGTCGATGCCGAGCGCGTTGCCTTGATGGATGTGGTTATCAAGCATCGCCGCAAGCAGATTGTTCGCCGCGCCTATCGCATGGAAATCGCCTGTGAAATGGAGGTTTATGTCCTCCATCGGTACGACCTGCGCATATCCGCCGCCTGCCGCACCGCCCTTTACGCCGAACACAGGTCCGAGGGACGGCTCACGGAGTGCTACGGCCGAGTTTTTGCCGATTTTACGTAGTCCGTCGGCAAGTCCGATAGTTGTCGTCGTCTTTCCCTCTCCCGCCGGAGTCGGAGTTATCGCCGTGACAAGCACGAGCTTTCCGTCGGGCTTTTTCACGTCATCGAGAAGATTAAGCCCTATCTTCGCCTTGTACCTGCCGTACTGCTCGATGTATTTTTCGTCGATGCCCGCCGCCTGTGCGATTTCGGTAATCGGGTGCATCGTACATTCCTGCGCTATCTGGATGTCGGTTTTCATTCGCTTGTCCTCATTTAAAATATTTTACCGCCGATTCAAAGAGCTTCATGTCATAGTTACCCGGCACGTTCTTATAAAGGTCGCGTCCGATTCGCTCCGAGTGTCCCATCTTGCCGAATACGCGTCCGTCAGGTGATGTGATTCCCTCGACCGCATACGCCGAGCCGTTCGGGTTATAGTGGACGTCGTAAGTCGGTTTACCCTCCTCATCGACGTACTGCGTCATAATCTGACCGCGCGCCGCAAGAGCCTTTACCGTATCATCATCCGCGATAAAGCGTCCCTCGCCGTGCGATACCGGCACGCTGAACACGTCGCCCGTTTTTACCGATGACAGCCACGGCGACATATCGGACGCGACGCGTATCCTCACGATCTTCGACTGATGTCTGCCGATAGTGTTGTACGTCAGCGTAGGAGACTTTAAGTCCGCGTCGCGTATCTCGCCGTACGGTACAAGTCCGAGTTTGATGAGCGCCTGAAATCCGTTGCAGATGCCGCCGACAAGTCCGTCACGTACCGTGAGCAGTGACATGACCGCCTCCGTCACCTGTGCGTTTCTGAAGAATGCGGTGATGAATTTACCGGAACCGTCAGGCTCGTCACCGCCCGAAAATCCGCCGGGGATGAAAATGATCTGCGAGCCCCAAACCCTCTCGGCAAAGTGCTTCACCGACTCGGCTACCGCGTCGGGTGCAAGGTTTCGTATCACGGCAAGCTCGGGCACTGCACCCGCTCTCTCCCACGCCTTCGCCGAATCGTATTCGCAGTTTGTACCGGGGAATACAGGGATAAGCACACGCGGACGCGTGACACACATACCTGTCGTAACTCTGGTTCCGGCTTCAGTCGAAAACGCGGGAATCTTGCCGCACCTCGCGTCAGTCACGCCGCACGGGAATACAGACTCAAGGCGACCTTCGTATACGTCGGTCAGCCTATCCATTGATACCGCATCGCCGCCGAGTTTCAGCGTCTCATTGTCAGTTGTTCTACCGAGCACCGATAAGTCATAGTCCGCACTAAGGTCGGGAATGTCCGTGCCGTCAGCAAGCTCGACGATGAACGAGCCGTAGCGGTATGCGAAAATATCGTCCCGCTTCACCGACCCTTCATACGCAAAGCCCAGTCCGTTGCCGAGGCACATCTTCATGATGCCCTCCGCGATGCCGCCCGAGCACGGCGTATAAACGGCAACTGCCGCATCGCTCTTTATCAGCTTTTCGACTACATTATATACTGCCGCGAGCGATTTTGCAAGCGGAAGCGAATTATTTGCGTATTTCGGCGTGATGAGCATTACGCGGTGTGCCGCTTTCTTGAATTCGGCCGAGACGACGCGGCGTGTGTCCGTCATGCCGACTGCGAATGAGACGAGCGTCGGCGGGACGTCGAGCGATTCAAACGAGCCGCTCATTGAATCCTTGCCGCCGATGGATGCGATCCCGAGGTCAACCTGTGCATCAAAAGCACCGAGCAATGCAGCAAGCGGCTTACCCCAGCGTCTACCGTCGTCGCCGGGCTTCTCAAAGTATTCCTGAAACGTCAGATGAGTTCCCGCATACGGTGCACCTGCGGCGATGAGCTTCGACACCGATTCGACCACCGCGAGATACGCACCGTGATACGGACTTTTTTCTGAGATGTACGGGTTGAAGCCGTACGCCATGACCGAGCAGGACGTCGTATCGCCGTGCTCGAGAGGGATTTTATGCGCCATCACCTGAGCGGGTGTCAGCTGACGTGCGCCGCCGAACGGCATCAGCACGCTTCCCGCTCCGATTGTTGAATCAAATCGTTCCGACAGTCCGCGCTTTGAGCATACGTTCAAAGCTCCTGCGAGAGCGGTCATTCCGTCGGCGAAATCGTCGGGGATGATGCGCGCAAACGCCTTCGGTGCAGCGGGCGCGGGAATTATATGACGCGCGGCTCCGTTTGAATCGAGGAATTCGCGCGATACATCGACTATCGCATGCCCCCTCCATTTCATCACAAGTCTCGGTGACTCGGTCACCTCGGCGATAACGGTCGCCTCGAGATTTTCACTCTCCGCAATCTCGCAGAAGTGGCTCACATCATCCGGTGCATTGCCGGGACGCATCACGGTCCGCACGAACCGCACCTGTGCGACGCGCGGATTGATGAATGTGATGTTCCTGACCGCCGCCGAGACGATTTCGCCGCTCTGATAGGTCGCAGCCGGACTAT
>CAZMRH010000174.1:0-3592 GCA_964568705.1 uncultured Lachnospiraceae bacterium | reverse complement strand
TTTTATATAGGCTGCTCTTTTCCGCAGGTTTTATGGATTGCACCGCTTGCAAGGCACATATCCCTGGCCAATCAAATCATCCCTGCTACCCGTGTATTCCTGTCTGTTACTTGCTTTAATATCATCCGCACTGGAGCATGACGGATAATGGAATTTGTGTGTGTTCGTATTTAGGACATAGGTCTGTCCTGGTGCAGTTGTTTCGACAGGGGCTTGTGTTTTGGGGGCAGCAGTTGGCGCCGTTGTGGTTTGGACAGTTTCGGCAGTCCCAACAAGTTGACTATCTCCCGTTGCATAGTCGATGCCGACCCCCGGCTGCACATTGTAACAGAACACATTGAAGAGGATTCCTTCGCCCTTGTCCTCTACAGACATTGCTTCCATTACAACCCCCGCCGCAAGGAGGTTGTTCCCATCGTAAATCGGGGTCACGCGATACAGTACATGGTTGTCAGTTTCGTGTATGTAGTCTGCCACCATGTTTTCAAACGGCAGCATCCCATCAACATTCAAATAGCGTGTACCGGTAATCAAGTTCTTTGTATTTGCGTTCTCCGCTGTCAGCTGATAGCCAATAAGGTGGCAGCGGTTATAAAGGTATTTGCCATCAACGCAATCATACTTCACGGTATGCCAGCCTGTAGGCTTAACCTGACCAATGGAGCCTCTTTCCTCGGTTGGCATCAAGTCTTGCCCGATGTTTGCATACGCAACACCGCATCTACCCTGGCCGTCAAGGGAACTATATGTTTCAAAAGATGAAGTTGTCAGTTCCGAGGAATCGAAATACGGTATGTTGCCATTTACGGCCAAATAAGGTTGACCCGAATACGCAGGAATGCTCGACAGACTAAACTCGACAGTTGGGGCTGTAGTCGGTTTAGTAGTTGGAACAGCCGTATCCGTTTTTTCTGCTTCACTCGTCACTTGTGGTATCGTGGTTTCTTTCGGTGTTGAAGTAGGTGCTTCTGTATCTAACGGTGTGGACTCTTTCCCTGCAGTTTCAGAAGAAAATGTTGCAAATGAATCCTGCATCGGCGCGGTACTGGGTGCAGCGGACTGACCGCAACCGGAGAATAGAATTGCAATTACCAGGAGCAGCGGAAAGATCGATGCTTTAACTTTTTTCATGGCGATAGACCTCCATTGTAATTTTTTCATGAGATGACCCAGCAAAGTCTTCTGCTTCAATCATCTTCCATTCTGGAGTCGATACATCTATGTCAAAATAGAAGTCCCCAGGGTACGCTCTGTTCCATCGGAACAAGATGATTTTCTCAATCCATTTCGCATAAGAAGCTGCTGCGGCATTCTCCAAAAAGCAGTAATCGCCCGGAGCAGCCTCGTTCAAGTAGTCCTCATCAACATTGATCTGGGTGGCATCGCAGTTGGCAAATTGCTTCTGTGTGTAGTGATTCATCCATAGTTTTTTCCCAGCAGTCAATGCCAATACTTTCTCCCGAAGAATGCTGTCCTGGCTCTGCCGCCTCTGATTGAACATTAGACCATTACTGTCATCTATCGCTGTAATTAAAATCATTTGTTGTATCTCCCGTGCTGTAGTAGTTTTGTGGATTACTTTCTATCTGCCTTTTTGGCAGAATTTTTTTATGGCACATTCTTTGCAATGCGGTGTTGCTGTGCAGACTTCCCCGAATCCATCAGAGCAATAACTCCACACCAGATTATCGATTGCGGCCATTGACAGCCCGGTCTCTTTTGACAGTTCCGATACAATGCTGATGACTTCCTGCTCTGATGCCGGACTGTGCTTTGCATTGCCGACACGGTCTCCACCAAAGAACCGCCTAAGATGGGTGTCGGGTTTCGCACCATCGATACCAACATTACGCAGGTATTCCCATGCTAATGCCGCCCCCACTTGATGCAGCTTATATGCAGACCTCGATGCCGAAAGACGCTCAACTCTTTTCTCCGCTGGTTCGGACGTAACAAAGGCATCCATGCTGCCGAAATCCTGCACTATCCGCTCGAAAGTAGTTATGTTTTCATGTAAAACTCGCATTTGTGCGGCAGACTGCCGATTCCCGCATTTGATATCAAATAGCCCACGGCATAATTCTTCTGCTGATGCGACTTTCAGCCTATCGACATCGTAGTCCATGAATACACGGTCAATATCTGCCAGGTGAGCTACTATCCTTACCCATTCAGTTCGGTTTGTCATGAGAGAGTATATCAGTCCACGGACATGGTCGGATAATGAATATTCTTTTCCGGCTTTTCTTGCGGCAATACTTTTATCAATTGCATCATCATATCGCAGCCCCTTTGCCTCAAGATATGTTTTGATGCCGTCCAAAAAAGCAGCATTCATCTTTGACTCATTATGTATCGTGGTGCTGGCATTTGCGCAACAAGCCTGCTCTGGCTGCTGGTCATCAACAAATGCGTTCCGCAGCACTTGCTTTACGCCGATGAGATGATGCTCCTTTGTGAATAGAGACAACATCAGATATTGCTCATCGCTACCACATTCAACCACCTCGGCTGAATACAAATCGTCCATTGAATAATCAGTATCGTATGGGCATTCTATATCGAGCCGTTCAAACTCATCAATCAATTTGCAGATTTCCTCATAGGCCCATCCCATTTCACGGTCGCACAAGCGTATTTTTGACCTGGTAAAATGCATGAGCAGATTTGCGCGCCGTTCTACGGATTCATGCGGATAGAATGTTTCCAGAAACACTTTGGCCCCAACAAGGTCAAAGTCAATAATTTCGCTGAACGGAACATACTCTCTTTTAACAATCATCGCAAATTGCCTCCTTGCCACCGCCAAAGACCGCCAGGTCGTTAATGGGAACCTGCTCTCGAATATAATCGGTTAAATCAACATCTCCAACAACGATACCTCCGCATAAAGAGCAGGATAGCTTTTTCACGGTACCGTCCACCGCTGTCGCGGTTAAATACCAATCGCCAATGTCCGTACAACGGTACAGCAACGGCTGTGTTTCGCAATAATCAGCCAGAAGAGACAGGATTGCCGCAGCCTTTGCCTTACCGATGGTGATGCGCTCTTGCCGACCTATTGGACGCTTCTTGCTATCAATCTCACCGAATAGATACTCTGTAAACCAAACCCGCCCATTAGCAGATATTGTGAGCCGCTGCTCGATGGCATCCTCCGGCTCTGGGCAAGGACCGTAGCACATAAGGTCGGAAATAATTTGCGCTTTTTGAAGCCACTTTTTACGGACGATAAAATCCAAATTGAATGGAAGCCCTTCAACCTTGCCGTCATGTGCGCTGAAATCCAAGACCGTGCCTGTTTTTTCAACGGAAGCCACGATTTCATCAAGCAGGTCGAAGAGTGCCGTATCTGTTATGTCTGCTTCGGACTCTGGGCAGGCCGCCATCACAGCTTGATACATCGTGATGTCCGTCTTGTCGGGCAACCCCAGAATATATTCAGTTGTTCTTTGAACGATCTCATTTCGCTGCATGGATTTATCCTCCTCTGGTCATTTACATAAAGGCATCAAATTATTTAATCATCCCACCCGCCGCTCTACGAACCAGCGGCCGATGTTGTTTCCAGCGATAGAAGAGTTTCGTTCAA
>CAZMRH010000173.1:0-3721 GCA_964568705.1 uncultured Lachnospiraceae bacterium | reverse complement strand
CAGTCCTCACCACCCACCGAGATCATGCCGTGCGGTGTGGATGAATTGTAGTAGATGCTGTCGCCCTCACCGAGCACTTCGGTATGGTCGCCTACCTGCACTCTGAGGCTTCCTTTGAGTACAAGGTCGAATTCCTGACCGGAGTGAGTGGTCATGTTGATGGGGCGGTGCTGTGCTTCCTCAGAGTATTCGTACTTCACCCAGTACGGCTCTGCGAGCTTCTTGCGGAACATAGGTGCGAGATTCTGGATGGAGATGCCGTCCTCCTTCGCCGTCTGCTGACCCATACCGCGCCGCGTGACCGTGTATGAGGACAGATGCGGGCTTTGTCCCTCAAGGATATCGGTGATGCCGATGCCGAAGGCGATGGCGCATTTGTGAATGAAGGTGAACGGGAAGTCAAGCTCACCTGATTCGTATTTAAGGTATTCGTCGACGGATGTGTCAGTCTTTTCCGCCATTTCGGCAGGTGAAAGTCCGGTGACCGTGCGCATTTCGCGGATACGTCCGGCAATTTCAAGAAGCTGACTTGTCATGCTGCTGGTGCGTGTTTCCATATTCATATCCTCCTGTTTATGAGACGAAAAAAACCCGTCTCAAAGTTTACTTTGAGACGGGTGAATTATCACTCGCGGTACCACTCAAATTGCAGCATAATAATATGCTGCCGCTCATAAGACTCTAACAAGTCCCATGCCCTCACGCGGCAAGTTCGGAAGACACTACTTGAAACCGTTCGCATCTTCAGCTCGGAAGTGATAGTCGTGAAATATCCGCTGCCCGCTTTCACCAAACACAGGCTCTCTGGAAGCTTCAAAGATCAGACCGTCTTCGTCATCGCTTTTTGTGAAATATTAACTTACACATAGTATAGCACAACAGGGCGTCCTTGTCAATGAACATTATACAGAATCTGAATGAAAGATTATTAAAAAAAATGTATAAAATAACGAGGGCCCGTACGAAATTTCATTGATACAACTTTTTTCGCCCGGGAGCTTTACAAAATGAAACAAATAATGTATAATGACATATACTGAATATAATTAAAGGCTATGAACGGAAGAAAACGGAAAACAACATCCGCAAAAGAGAAGCGCTGTCACAGGCTGAAAGCAGCGCGGCGGAATATTCCGAAGTGCGCCCGGGAGCCTGCACCGTGAGACCTCGCGTGACGAGTCGAGCGTTGCACGATTAATCCGCGTTAAGGAAACCGAGTGAAAACAAGAGTGGAACCGCGCCTGCCGCCTCTTTGAGACAGGGGCGGCTTTTTATATTTAAAGATGAAGGTGGGAAGAATAGTGAAGATTAAGATAACATTTGACGGGGAGAGGGCAAAGCACGACCTGATTGACATAATTCCCGAAACGCTGTGCGAGCTAAAAGCGGAAGCGTCACGCAATATCGACTCGATATGCGAACGCGATCCGGCTGTCAAAAGCCGTACCGAAGCGGCGCTGCTTTATTCGGGATTTCATGCGATCATGGCGTATCGCGTGTCGCATAAGCTTTATAAAAAGGAAAAATATTTCGCGGCACGCGCGGTGAGCCAGACGGCGAGATTCCTGACAGGTATCGAGATACATCCGGGCGCCGAGATCGGCGAGGGTTTGTTCATCGACCACGGCAGCGGAGTCGTTATCGGCGAGACTACGATAATCGGCGACAACTGCACGCTGTATCAGGGAGTGACGCTCGGTGGTACGGGCAAGGAGACGGGTAAACGCCATCCGACGCTCGGCAATAACGTGATGGTCGGAGCGGGAGCAAAGCTGCTCGGCGCGTTTACCGTCGGAGATAACTCAAAGATAGCGGCGGGCGCGGTCGTGCTCGGCGATGTGCCGGAAAACTCTACCGCGGTCGGAATTCCCGCAAGAGTAGTTCGGCGCGGCGGTGAAAGGGTTGACGATATCGACCTTGATCAGACGCACATCCCCGACCCCGTGTCGCTGCAGATGTGCCGTATGGAAATGCGTATAAGCGAGCTTGAAAAGAAGCTGGGAGAATCGGAAACGGACGCAGATAAGTAAGCCTGCACCTCAATCCGATGAAGTGAAGGAGTAAATATGAGAAAATGTAAATACTGCGGCTACCGCATGCCGGAGGACTACGGCGATAACTGTTTTTATTGCGGTGCGCTGTGTCCGCCCCGTCCACCTGCGGCGAAATTCTTTCTGTCGCTGCTTGAGTCCGGCGGCTACCTCGCGTTCTTTTTCGCGGTGCAGATTACGCTGACATTTATCGCATCCATGATAATAAGCATATCGGTATGGGCGCAATATGCGTTTAAAAGCGGGGCATCTTATGATGCGGATAAGCTGAATGAACTCCTGACCGCGCGTCTGGGTGAGGTAATCCATTATGTTCTGATTCTTTCGGGACTGCTGACGCTGTTTCTGCTGTGGCTGTTCATGCGCATCAGGAAGCGCCGCCTGACGAGTGAGATCGAAGTACACCGCGTCACGCCGACGGTGATAGTAACAACGCTGATATTCGGGCTTGCCGCGCAGTTTGCCGTATCGCTCGGGATATCGTTCGTTATGCAGTTCCTTAAAAACGGCGAGGAAATCATGGAGGAATTCTCCGCGAATGACGAGCTGATGTACGGCGGGAATAAAATCGTCGAATTCATAAGCATCGCGCTGCTCACACCGATACTTGAAGAAACGGTGTTCCGCGGACTTATCCACAATACCCTGAAAAAGGCAATGCCGACAGGTGCTGCGGTGATTCTGTCGTCACTGATTTTCGGTGTGGCGCACGGCAACAGCGTTTCGTTTGTCTACGCCACGCTGCTCGGAGTGTTGCTTACGACGCTGTATGAGCGGTATGACTCTATACTTGTCCCCATGACGCTGCACTTCGCATTCAACGGCGGCTCGTATCTGCTTCAGGTTATAGGTGACGGAGATACGGTGCTGTTCTACTCACTCCTTGCCGTCAGCACCGCGATGGCGCTGATATTCGGCGTGGTGCTTTATGAAAACGTATCGGGACCGCACGAGGCGCTTCGCATAGTCGCGAGAGATACATCACCTACACGCACGGCATCACTTTGCGGAGATGATTTCCGAGAGGATGAGCCACACGCAGAGCCCGCGGCAGCCGAAAACTGAAAAATGTATCAAGAGGTATAAAATGAAGCTTTATAACACACTTACAAGACAAAAACAAGACTTTGCACCCATGGACGGCGACACCGTAAGGATGTACGTATGCGGGCCTACCGTGTATAACTATTTTCACATCGGTAACGCGCGCTGCTTTGTCATCTTCGATATGCTCCGCAGGTATATGGAATACCGCGGGATGAAGGTGAAAATGGTGCAGAATTTCACCGATGTCGATGACAAGATGATTAAGCGCGCGGCGGAGGAAGGTGTGACAGTCCCCGATATCGCGGAGAAGTACATCGCCGAATATATGACCGACGCTAAGGGGCTGGGCATAAAGCCTGCGACGGTGCACCCCAGAGCGACGGAGAATATCGGCGAGATAATCTCGATAATCGAAACGCTTATCGAAAAGGATCACGCGTATGTGGTCGACGGCGGCGACGTATACTTTTACACGAAGTCGTTCAAGGAATACGGCAAGCTCTCGCACATGCCAATCGACGACCTCGAGAGCGGTGCGAGAATCGACGTGAACGACGTAAAGCGCGATCCACTCGACTTCGCACTGTGGAAAAGCGCAAAACCCGGCGAGATTTGCTGGGATT
>CAZMRH010000172.1:0-3737 GCA_964568705.1 uncultured Lachnospiraceae bacterium | reverse complement strand
TCAGGCTTCGCCCGACACCTACCCGCTTTTCTGAGAAAAGCGGGGGAAAAGCAGAAATATTACGTTCGGCTTAAGCTGACTATATCGGACGAATGTCCTGGTCGGGAGCGCGAGGGACCTGTCCCTCGCATCGTACCTCCTACATCACCCGAGAGATAAGCTCCTTGGCGACATCGGTGTATGCCATGCTTCCCTTAGAATATTTATCGTAGTAGCAGATCGGTGTGCCGTAGGACGGTGCTTCAGACACCTTGACGTTACGCGCTATCGTTGTTTTAAAAAGCTTGTCCGCGTAGTATTTCTTCAGCTCCTCCATCACCTGCACCGACAGGTTCAGCCTGCCGTTGTACATGGTTATGAGTATGCCGAGTATGGACAGATTCGGATTGTACGCCTTTTTTACCTTGCGTATCGTAATCATCAGCTGCGTCAGTCCCTCGAGCGCATAATATTCGCACTGCATCGGTATTACCACGCCGCCGGACGCGTTGAGCGCGTTGACGGTGAGCAGTCCGAGAGACGGCGGGCAGTCGATGATTATGTAGTCGAACTTTTCCTCAATCGACCCGCTTACCGCTTTCATGCGGTTCTCGCGCCCGTCCATGTCGATAAGGTCAAACTCCGCACCCGCAAGCGATATCGTCGACGGCAGCACGGACAAATTTTCAAACTTCGTTTTAATAATCGCATCCTGACCGCTGCATTCGCCGAGCAGTGCGTTATACATTGAGAATCTGACATTTTTCTTATTGATACCGACTCCGCTTGTCGAATTTCCCTGCGGGTCCATATCGGCAAGCAGTACGCGGTAGCCGAGCAGACCGATCGACGCGGCGACATTTACTGCCGATGTCGTCTTACCGACGCCGCCCTTCTGATTGGCAAAAGAAATTACAACAGGCTGTGACATTATTATCTCCGATCTTAGGTTTTAATCCGGATGTGTGATAATAATTTTAACACAAAAGCACGTGATTGTCAATGTCTGATGTCGTTTCCAAACTGTAAATACTTTCCTGTCGTTTCACGTGAAACATTGTTGACTTTGCCTAAACAAAGTTTCACGTGAAACATTTGCTTATAAAACATAATATCGGAAAAGCGGATTTGCATCCTGCGTTTTCCGATATTATGTGCAATCTTAAGTAAATTATGTGTTATTGAGATACCTGTGAAGTGTATTTCTCGCCGAGCTGCTCAAGGTATGCCGCCAGTCCGTCGCTGTGGAAGTAGTACGGGTTGGTTATGTTCGCGCCGCTGATGTAAAAGTCGCCGTATCCGCTGTTTATGATCATTGTGCTTGTCTTTGAGTCGTTTTCCTCATGATACAGCATCACGCCGTTCTCCACACTGCCCTCGACCATTGCAAACTTTGTAAACGTGGCTTCATTCTGATATTTGACGATCTCTGCGATCTCTTCTTCGGTAAGGGACGCATTCTCCTTGACCATCAGCTTGCCGCTGGTATAATACTGTGCTGAAAGGCCGACTGTCGCCGTACCGTTGTCTGAATTCGGAAGAATTTCATCGAAGTATGCGATAAGCTCGGCGGATTCGATGCGGTAAGGCTTGGTAATATACTGACCGCTGATCTGAAACCTGTTTTCACCCTCATAGCTGATGCGCGTCACGCCGCCGCTTGACACAAGAAGAAGCGCGTATGTACCGTCTATCGCGTCGGATTTATTGATATTCTCAATAAATTTTGCATTATTTATAAGCTCGACGACTTTTCCAAGCTGGGCTTCGGAGATCGTCTGCGAAATGGGCTTATAAAAGGTCGCTGTCGAAAAATCGGATGCTTTCAGGATAACGGCGCTTCCGGCACATGAAATGAGCGCCACCGTGGTCATAACAAGGATTAGAAGAAGCGCGGCAATGCGGGTAAAAGTGGATTTTGTATTCATGATAATGTTCCTTTCGGCTATTTGTTTGTATGATGAATTTTGTTATAGGGATTCCGCATGCTACGGTATGCGGGTCAGGCTTCGCCCGACACCTACCCGCTTTTCTGAGAAAAGCGGGGGAAAAGCAGACATGTTACGTTCGATTTAATTCTGACGAATCACGCCGCACTTTGTCCGAATAACCCCTTTTGAAGGTTTTTCGCCAGGCCTTTTTTCAAAAAGGCCGCGTTTCCCCTATACTTCTGATTCCAGGTATACTTTTTGTTCGTCTGTGAGCGAGTCGATTGAGACGTTCATTGATGCGAGCTTTATCCGCGCCACTTCGTTATCGATGTCTGCGGGG
Source organism: uncultured Lachnospiraceae bacterium (assembly GCA_964568705.1). GTDB lineage: Bacteria > Bacillota > Clostridia > Oscillospirales > CAG-272 > CAZMRH01. The sequence continues at coordinate 1,487 of CAZMRH010000172.1, read as the reverse complement.
ACGCTGTAAAGTCCGGGTGAAAGCGTCCTTCCGCATTTCGCGAGGTATTCGAGGCATTTTGCCTGAAGTCCGAAGCTCATATCCATTATTTCCGCGGGGTGCCCTTTGCCTGCGGCGAGGTTTACAAGCCTGCCTTCGGCGAGAAGATTTAGTATGCGGCCGTCCGCCGTGCGGTATCCGGTGATCCCCTCGGAGCGGCGGAATTCTTCAACGGATGCCTCGCGAAGCTCGTCCTTGTTGATCTCCACATCAAAGTGACCGCTGTTTGCGAGCAGCACGCCGTCCTTCATTTTATCAAAGTGACGGCGTCGGATAACGTCGCGGCAGCCTGTCAGCGTAATGAATACATCTCCGACCGACGAAGCTTCGTCCATCGTCATCACGGAAAAGCCGTCCATCACGGCCTCGATCGCGGCGACGGGATCAACTTCTGTGACGATCACGTCAGCGCCCATACCCTTCGCACGCATTGCCGCACCCTTGCCGCACCAGCCGTATCCGGCGATAACGACTTTTTTTCCGGCGATGATGAGGTTCGTCGTATACATTATCGCGTCGAGTGTTGACTGACCTGTGCCGTAGCGGTTGTCAAACAGATGCTTGCACGACGCGTCGTTGACGTTCATCATCGGGTAATCGAGCCGTCCCCGGACACATCTTGCGCGCAGACGGTGGATTCCGGTGGTCGTTTCCTCGCATCCGCCGATAAGGTTTTTGCCGTATTCGCGGCAGTCGGAGTGAAGAAGTGAAATGAAGTCGCCACCGTCGTCGATGATAAGATCGGGAACACAGGAAAGCGTCGTGATTAGGTGGCGGCGGTAAGTTTCTTCGTCCGCACCGTGAAGTGCGTTCACCTCGATTCCCGCCATCGTCAGTGCCGCGGCAATATCGTCGCAGGTCGACAGCGGATTGCATCCGGTTGCGTGAACGAGCGCACCGCCCGCCGCGAGAACCATCGCAAGATAAGCGGTTTTTGCCTCAAGATGGATGGACATTGCGATTTTCATGCCGTCGAACGGCTTTGTATTTTTGTTGTGAGCTTCTATTCCATTAAGAATGGGCATATAGCTCTTGACCCATTCAATTTTTTCCAGTCCCTGCGGGGCAAGCGATAGGTCTCGTATTTCTCCCATATAAATTATCCTTTTATAATATTATTGCTTTTAATTTTATTCGCCGCACACCTCCGCTCAGCGCTTACGCCGATTAAAGGTAAACGCAGGGATGCGATGCGAGGGACCTGTCCCTCGCGCTCCCGATATGGATTAACAGAACAAAAATGGTTTAAAGCATCAGGTTTATATCGGACGTTCACCGACAGACGAATGTGAGACAATCTTCGAATGCGAAGCACGCAGACGTGCGCGTGCCGCTTACCGAAACAGACTTCCGTATCGAAGTCAAAACACGCGGAGAGCGTGCTTTTGACTGAGCAGGTGAGCCTTCGCTTACAACAAACCCCAGAAGGGGGCTTCGGGGGAAAGCTT
>CAZMRH010000171.1:0-3763 GCA_964568705.1 uncultured Lachnospiraceae bacterium | reverse complement strand
GAGGCGGTCGAGATAGGTGCGGGCGGATATCCCGGAAAGGATCACTGCGATCCCGAGGTACTACTTGCGGATAATACAAAGTTTAACGAATTTACCGCACTTTTCAAGAAGTACGATATGCAGATAGCGGCACTTGCATGTCATGGCAACCCCGTTCACCCCGATAAAGCGACCGCAGCCACATACGATAAGGATTTCCGTAACACCATACTGCTTGCTGAAAAGCTCGGAATCGACACAATAGTCGGGTTCTCGGGCTGTCCGGGAGGCTCGCCTGACGATAAAACGCCGAACTGGGCAACCTGCGCATGGCCTGACGATTTTTTGAAAGTACTTGATTACCAGTGGAATCAAGTTCTCATTCCGTACTGGAAGGAAGTCGGCGCGTTTGCGAAATCCCACGGTGTAACAAGAATCGCATTTGAGATGCATCCGGGCTTCTGTGTATATAATCCCGAAACGCTGATGAAGCTGCGCTCGGCAGTCGGCGATGTGATCGGAGCAAACTTCGATCCGTCACACCTCGTATGGCAGGGAATCGAGCCTGCGGCGGCTATCCGTTATCTCGGTGATGCAATCTATCACGTTCACGCAAAGGACACGAAGATAGACGAGATTAACACAGCGAGAACAGGCGTACTCGATACAAAGCATTACGGCGATGAGGCTCATCGCTCATGGATCTTCCGCACCGTCGGCTACGGTCACGACGCGGAGTGGTGGAAAGACCTCATTTCAAATCTCAGGCTTGTCGGCTATGACAGAGTGCTCTCGATAGAACATGAGGACAGTCTCATGACGATCGACGAAGGACTTGAAAAGGCTGTGAGATTCCTTCAGGCAAACATGATCAAAGAGCCGAAGCCGGGCTCTATGCGTTGGGCATAAGGCATCAGATAATTCAAGCGGAGCTGTATCATTACGATACGGCTCCGCTTTTTTTGTATGCTCCGATAAACGCGGAATATTTTACGGGCGCGGCTAATATGATATACAAAAAGGAAGGGGACAAGCAAAGCATGAATACAGTACTGACAAGTGAAGAAAATACCGCGCTGTCGTTCCTGCCGAGACGAATATCGGATGCCGTCAGACGGTATCTCGAAAGCGGAAAGGGAAGTGTGAATGAAATTAGACTGCGGACGTATTCACAGCTTACACTTACTTCGGGTGAAGATAATATTCAGTGCGGAATCGTCTGTACTCCCGACGATCTTGCGTATACCGGCCGTGCGCTGTGCGGAAACTCGCTTTATTCGCATACAGAAACGATACGCGAAGGCTACATATGTGCCGCAAACGGTATCCGCGCGGGGATATGCGGCAGAGCTATATGCGATGACGGCGGCATTACGGCTGTAACCGATATTTCGTCGATCTGCATACGGATTCACAGGCGTGTGATAGGAGCGGGTGACAAACTTTGCCGTGCACTTGCAGATATGAGTTTCAGACGCGGCATTTTAGTCTATGCGAAACCCGGCGGTGGAAAAACAACGTCGCTTCGCGAGATGATGGCGGAGCTTTCGACAGGTACAAAACCGATGAGAATAGCGGTGGTTGATACGCGATATGAGTTGACTCCGGGGATCGTGGACGGCGCAATGATCGACGCTCTGTGCGGTTATCCGCGAGCGAAAGGAATTGAAATTGCACTGCGTACCCTCTCGCCACAGCTTATAGTCTGTGATGAGATCGGAAGTGACGAAGACGAGGACGCGCTTATGGCATCAGTAGGTGCCGGAGTACCTGTCGCGGCATCAATTCACGCTGCAACGAAGGACGAACTTTTGTCTAAGCCGTCAGTCAGACGACTTGCGGATGCGGGTGTGTTCGGCGCGTTCATCGGTATATCAAGGTGCGGCGGCGAATACTCATATGATGTCGCATCATTCAGGCAGAAGTTACGTGAGCCGGTGTTTTCAATAGGATAACCGACATGGTAATAAAGCTGTGCGGCGGGATGATGCTCTTACTGTGCGGTGCACTGTGGGGTATGGGCGAATGGAAGCGCGATGCAGAGCATATCAGGCAGCTTGAAGCATTGTGCGGGCTTATCAGATATGTCAGGGAGAGAATCGAATACTTCAGCCAGCCGGTGGGTGAAATGTTCCGTGATTTCAGAAGCGAAGTACTTGAAAAATGCGGATTCTGCGGCATTCTTAAAAAGTACGGGCTGTCCGCGGCATTATTTGAAAACAGGCTGCTGATCGATGACGCAGAGGCGAAGCTGATGACGGATTTTGCACATGCTCTCGGCGGCAGCTTCCGTGATGAGGAAATTAAAATGTGCAATTTCTACCTTACGGGACTTGAAAGCTGTCTCACATTGCGCCGTAAGTCATTCTCGGAAAAATCCACGCTGACACGAACCCTTCCGCTTATCATTGCCGCCGTAGCTGTGATTCTGTTAATCTGACACTGCCGGAATTTTAAATTAAGGAGTATTCTATGGACATATCACTGATACTTAAAATAGCGGGTGTGGGTATTCTTGTGACGGTGGCATATCAGATACTGAGCCGTGCCGGTCGGGATGAGCAGGCTATGCTTGTTTCGCTTGCAGGTGTGATAATAGTATTTATCATGCTTATTCAGGAGATCGGCGATCTGTTCAACACAGTCAAATCGGTGTTCGGATTCTGATATGGAAATAATAAAAATATGCGGCATTGCGCTGACGGCACTGTTTGCAGCGCTGCTTGTCGGAGAAGGGCAGAAGAATGTTGGCTTTGCAGTATGTACGGCGGCTGCAGTTGTACTTATTGCGAGGGAACTGACTACACTCGTGCCGACGGTTTCATATCTCGGTGAAGCCGCATCGGGATATAGTATATATTCAAAGTATTATTCGGCGCTGATGAAAGCGCTTGTTATAGCTTGCCTTGTGAAGATCACCTCGGACATGTGCAGTGAGGCAGGGAAGAAAACCGTCGCGTCAGCCGTCGAAATATGCGGTAAGATTGAAATAATAGCGCTCAGCCTGCCGCTGATAAAAGAGCTTGCGGAAATATCAAAATCACTTCTATCATGAAAAAATTAATTCTGTTTATAATCGCAGCGACTTTGCTTATTGCACTTGCTGCGGAAGTAAATGCGTCCGAAGTAAATGATACTTACATATATGACAGTGCCGAAGAGTCTGAGAGCGCAGTTGATTTTGACGATTTTATAGGCGCATTGCCTGAAGACGAGGTATCAAAGCTTCCCAAAGAAGTGCGTGACGGAGATATCACGGGAGCAGAAAAGCTTGACGCGGCGTATTATCTCGATAAGGCGCTCACCACTGTAAAGGAAACGCTGCTTCCGTCACTCGGACAAACCTCCGGACTGCTTGCCATACTTATAATCGCATCAGTCTTCCGAAGCTTCGGCGACAGTATCGGATCAAGCAGCATTACGCCCGCATTTGAGTTTTTCTGCAGCATTTGTACCGCTCTTGCCATCTATAATTCGCAGATACTCGTCTGTAATCTCGTCTCGCAGTTTATCAACCGGATCTGTACGGTAATGAACAGCATACTTCCGGTGATGACCGCATTGTATGCGGCAGGCGGAAATCTCACAGCCGCTGCGGTCAACAATACCGGACTGATGCTTACAATCACCCTTGTCGAGAACCTGTTTTCCCTTGTATTTGTTCCGGTTATGCAGATATGCTTCTGTCTGTCTCTCATCTCGTCGGTATCGTTCTCAGTTGACATAACAGCACTGTCGTCACTGATAAAAATTGCGCGGGCGCTGGGTGTAAGGTTGGGTACGT
>CAZMRH010000170.1:0-3817 GCA_964568705.1 uncultured Lachnospiraceae bacterium | reverse complement strand
TTGAAAAGCTTATCGACACGGACGGCGACCGCTATGAATTTGAGACTAACATGCTTCTGCACCTCTCCTCGCTCGGCATCGGGTACGAGGAAATGACGATAGAGACCGTGTATATAAATGATAACTGCGAAACGCATTTCAGACCCATCGCCGATTCCATCCGCATATACGGATTGATACTCAAGTACCTTGCAAGCTCGCTTGCGTCATTCGGTGTTGACTACATACTGTTTTTCCTGTTGTCACTGCTGCTTGAGCCGACGGGTTTTGCATACCGCACTGCACTTTGCTATGTCGGTGCAAGGCTTGTGTCGTCATTTGTAAACTACATGCTCAACAGTCGTATATTCAAAAAGGAGCGCACCGGAAAAACGGTACTGCGCTACTACATCCTTGCGGCGGGAATCGCCGCGGTGTCTGCAGCGGCACTCAATATAATCACGCTTCTCATTGGTGATACCACGCCCATACTTGAGACGCTATTAAAAATCCCGGTTGACCTTGCTCTGATGATTGTGAGCTTCCGAGTACAGAAAAAATGGGTATTTCAAAAGGAGAACAACGTCTGATGTCTTCGGAAAAGTTGAAAAAGATACTTGAATTTGAGGATGATTCCCCGAATGTGAAGCGTCCGTACACCACTCCGAGCATGGAGAAATATAAGATAGCGCCGAAAAGGGCAGCCGGCAGTACGGAAGTCGGAAAAGAGCCGGCAGCAGAGGCAAATCCGGAAGCTTTAACAGCGCAGTATGCAAAGTCTGCGGAAAGTACCGAAGCGGTACTTATAAGGACAAATGAAACCGTCATACCACTGCGCAATCATTCAAAGCAGAGGAAGAAGCGCAGCCGCACCGCGTCATACATAGGCAGAGCTTTTCTCGCAATCGGTACGGCGATACTGTTTGTGCTCGTATCGGTGATATCCGCATTGTGCGTCATTGCGTACGGTCCGAGCGAGACTGTCCGCAACATGCTTGTGCTTTCCGCAAAGCAGGCGAGCGCGACAAAGTGGGCGCCGGGACTGTTCTTTGACGATGAGACTGTAAACAAGATACTTGATGAGAGTACGCAGGTCGTTGTTGACGACGTCGATATGAACGATTATGTTGAGCAGATTGCTCCCGCAATAGCAGAGCTGAGCAATGACGGCGGCGACATGTGGGCATCGGCTAAGGACGGCATGATCTACACGATGTACAGCGGCACGACTTATAAAGCTTACATTCTGCTCATAAAGGATCCGGCGAGGGTGTTCACGGGCATTTCTTCCGAAAACTTCGCGTCAGCCACACAGGGCATGTGCATCTTTGAAATGGCTGACAAATATAACGCCGTCGCCGTGATAAACGGCGGTGAGTTCCGTGATGTCGGCGGAATGGGCAGCGGCGCTCAGCCTATGGGAATCACCTATTCAAAAGGGAATATGGTGTATAGCGACGGCCTTACAGGACGCACGTTCATCGGCTTTAATAAGGATAACAAGCTCGTCGTACGAGAGGGTATGACTCAGGTGAAATCCGAGGAGCTCGGGATACGCGACGGTGTGTGCTTCCAGACAGGCAACGTGCTCATCGACAACTGCGACGGCACCATCAAGTTCCATTATGCCGACGGCGATACGGCGACCGCGCAACGCACCGCGATAGGTCAGTGTGCCGACGGAACGGTCATCTTCATCGTGACCGACGGCAGAACCGCAAGCAGCATCGGCGCGACAAGAAACGACATTATAAACCTTTTATCCTCCTACGGAGCAGTCAGTGCGGGAATGCTCGACGGCGGATCGTCGGCGATGATGTACTACCGCGATTATTACATAAAGTACGGCATGGACGCATCCAAGCTCGACGAATATCAGGCACGCGGGCTTGTCAATAAATACAAGGCGTTCACCGCGCCGAGAACGATACCCACATATTTTGTAGTTGCCGGGGGATGATTAATGAAGAAAAAACCTCTGTTTTATATTATATATTTCAGCATACTCGGGCTTTGCGTGATTGCACTTATCATCGGACTTCTCATGCTTCGCAGTTGGCTTGCGGATTATGAGGCAAGTCAGCCGAAATGCGTCGCGGACGAAGTGTTTGACAAATATTTTAAGAATCCCGACCTTGATATACTGTCGGCGGAATGCCCGGAGTGTCTGCCGAAGTTTGAAACCCACGACACCGTCGCCGCAGCATTTGCCGAAATGATCGCGGCAGGCGATATCAAGTACAGCAGTGCCGTATCGGATAATACTGTGAAAAAGTACATCGTAAAGTCGGGCGACACGAAATTTGCGTCATTCTCACTTGAGATGAGCGGCGAAAAGTCGAAATACGGCAACGATATCTACAAGCTTACCGAAGTTGAACTTTATTTCGGCTTCAAGAAAGCGATAACCGTGATGATACCGCAGGGAAGTACGCTTTCGATAAACGGCATCACCGCAGATAACAGCTATGTGACAGAAAGCGGAATCACCCGTGATGTCGAGATGAAAATCGACGACGACATACCGACGGTTCAGGTCAGCGAAGCGTATGACACGTACGTTATAGGCGGATTGAACGCCGAGCCGCAGGTGACGGTCGTGTGCGCGGATGGGCGGGAGCTTGGAGTTAAGTATGACACGGAGCAGTCCTGCTACTGCTCACAGTCCGGCATACGTCCGATCTTCAGCGACGAGCTTGCCGCGCAATACACCGATATGATAAAGGACTTCGCGACAAAGTATGCGGCGTTCACTCAGAATGACGGCAGATTCACGAGCTTCTCAAAGTATCTTGACCAGTCGTCGGAGCTTTACGGCAATATTAAATCGATGGCGAACTACTGGGTTCTTGATCATAACGGCTACGACTTCGAGGACGTAAATGTCCGCAACTTCTACCAGTACGCGGACGGCACGATATCGTGCAGGATTTCATTTACGCATGTTCTTCATATGAAGGGCAAGGACGACTTCCGCGACTTCTTTGACACAACCTATTTCATGAGGTCGGTGAACGGGCAGTATCTCGTGTACGCAAGTCAGGCACATGTATAAGGAGGCAGCATGGTTGAATGGATAACAAACCTCGACTTTTCGATTCTTGACTTCATCGCCGAAAATCTGCGGTGCGCTTTTCTTGACGCGGTACTTCCGTATATCACGATGCTCGGCGACGGCGGAATACTGTGGATTGCGACGGCGCTTGTGATGCTGTTTTTTAAGCGAACGCGTAAGACGGGACTGATGATGGGTGCGGCACTGATTATGGGACTTATCGTCGGCAATCTCACGCTTAAGCCGCTTGTCGCACGCATTCGCCCATATGATATCCGCGAAACGGAGCTACTTGTAGATCGACTTTCGGACTTCTCGTTCCCGTCAGGTCATACGCTTGCGTCATTTGAAGCGTCGGGAGTACTGATGCTCCGCGATAAGCGCTTCGGCATACCTGCACTGATACTCGCGTGCATCATTGCGTTCTCAAGGATGTATCTGTTCGTGCATTATCCGTCGGACGTGCTTGCGGGAATAATCCTCGGGCTTTTGTTCGCGTACCTCGGCTATAAGCTTGTGGGGTATCTGTTCGATAAGGTCGAAGGTATGAAGAAGCAATTGAGGGAAGATTGACAAGACAGATATAACAATCCCCAGCATAAATCAAGCCCCGCCGAAAGGATTATCTTTCAGCGGGGCTTATTCTTCATATATCCCGATTACTCTGAGAATACTTCGATCGCGACGGCGGCATCCTCGATATATGCGTTCTCGACCTGCTCGATCATGCCCTTATCGCAAAGTTCTGCAAGCCTTGCGTCAAGCGGAATCTCACCGATAAAC
>CAZMRH010000169.1:0-3820 GCA_964568705.1 uncultured Lachnospiraceae bacterium | reverse complement strand
AACAGATGACAACAGCAGTCGTTTTCTTTGTGAGCGATGACGGCGAACAAAGAAAATAAGACAGCGTTAAGAGGTGGAATTGCTGTGTACAATCGTTCTCTTGGCACTTCCAAAATGATAATGGATGTCCGCAAAAGCCACAAGCCTGACCTCTACGACGGGTCACACAGCTTATTGGCTTCTTGTTCACATCTTAACAGAAAGGAGCATTTTCTATGGCAAATTACGCAATTATGCGAATTGAAAAACGAAAGATTTCATCTGTCGGCAGGATATGTAAACACCACGAAAGACTAAAATCCGAGTACAAGAGCAACCCTGATATTGATACTGTTCAGAGCGCTTTTAACTATCATATCATCGAGCCGAAAAAGAAATACAGAGATGTCGTGCTTGAGAGAATTGAAGAAGTCGGAGCAAAAAGAAGAAAGGACAGCGTGGTCATGCAGGACTGCTTGGTTACTGCTTCAAGGGACTGGCTTATCTCAAAAAGTAATGAAGAACAGGCAGAATATTTCTATTATGCTTATCAATTTTTTGAGGACAATTTCAAAAAAGAGAATATCATTTCTGCTGTGGTGCATATGGACGAGGCGACTCCCCATATGCACCTTTGCTTTGTCCCGATAACCGAAAAAGGCAGATTGTCCTCCAAAGAAATCATCGGAGGGCCGAAAGGCTTGGTCGGTTGGCAGGATAAATTCTATGAATATATTCACGAAAAATATCCCGATATTGACCGTGGAACACCGGCGAGAATTACCCACCGAAAACACATTCCACCGTTTATGTTTAAGGTTGCAGGAGAGCTTTATGACCATTACGGCGAGATATGCGAGGCAATTAACAACATCGGTATGGTTGGCAATGCAAAAAAGAAAAATGAAGCGATTGCACTGATCGGACGATATGCGCCTGAAATGGCACAGCTAAAAGTGCAGCTTGCCAGTACGGATAAACACATTTCCTATATTGAAAAGGAGCTTCACTCCCAGCGTGATGTCACCGAGCGATACCGTAGTAAGAATTATGAGCAGGAGCTAAAAATCGAGGAAGCAAACGACAAAATCTATGAACTCAACCTCAAGCAGAAAGAGCTTGAAAATGTAATTTCTGTTGTTCCTCCCGACCTGCTTGAACAGCTTGTCAGAGACGAAAAGCAACGAAGAAAACTTGATAGAAGTAAAGGAGATGCACGATAATGGCAGATAAAATTGAAGCAGTAGTGCTTTCGCAACTGTTCCCGTTTCCCGATAATCCGTTTAAGGTGAATGAGGGGATTGAAATGGATATGCTTGTTGAAAGCATAAAGGAATTTGGTATCATCACACCCCTTATAGTTCGTCCCGTAGAGGATGGATATGAGATTGTTTCGGGACACAGACGATATGAAGCAGCACGAAAGGTAGGGCTTGAAAAAGTCCCTGCCTTTGTTCGTGATATGACAAGAAATGCAGCTGTGGTGACATTGGTGGACAGTAATTTACAGCGTGAACACCTCTTGCCAAGTGAAAAAGCATTTGCTTATCGTATGAAATTAGATGCTATGAAACGCCAAGGCTGCCGAACGGATTTGACTTCGGCTCAACTTGAGCCGAAGTTTCGCAGTAATGAAATGCTTGCGCATCAGAGTGATGACAGCAGAGCAACAATTCAGAGATATATCCGTTTGACCTATCTTGAAAAGCCACTGCTTGACCTTGTGGATGAAGGGAAAATCGCCTTTACTCCTGCGGTTGAGCTTTCGTATTTACTGCCGGAGGAACAGGCTGAATTGATTGAAACCATCGAAAGCGAGGACTGCACCCCGTCACTCTCACAGGCACAGCGTATGCGAAAAATGAGCAGTGGCGGCGTGCTTGATATGGACGCAATTTTCAGCGTTATGGCAGAGGTTAAGGGTAATCAGAAAGAGTATTTGAAGTTACCAACTGAAAAATACGACCGCTATTTGGGACGATTTCATACACCACAGCAGAAAGAGGACTTCATAATGAAAGCTCTCGATCACTATTCAAAATATTTGATAAGACAGCGTGACAGAGACCGTTAGGCTGCTTTTTCGGCAAGTAAACAACAACCGGGGCGTTCAGAAATGAGCGCCCCTTTTATATTGAGAAAGGAAAAAATCTATGGCTAAAACAATGATTCGTCCGAAGATAACCGTTGAATCTGTTTATCTCGGCACACAAACAGCAGAGGAGGTCTTTGTTTCTCTGCTTGTATCAGAAGTGAAAAAGCAGTGCTCTGTTCGCACCTTTGAAGTAATGGAGCACCCGGAATACAATATAGACATTCAACTAAAGGAGGTTAGCTGAAATGAGCATTTTAAGAACAGGTCTTTATTGCAGATTATCCAAAGACGATCCGAAGGTATCTGCTGAACAGAAAGACAGTGAGAGCATTAAAACACAGGTCACAATGCTTTCCCAATACGCAAAGGAGCACGGCTTTGTGGTGGTGGAAATCTATAAGGATGACGGATATTCGGGGCTTAATTTTGACCGTCCCGACTTCAATCGTATGCTTGATGATATTGAAGCAGGAAAGCTTGATGTAGTTATCACAAAGGATTTGTCCCGTCTTGGTCGTGACCATTTGCAGGTGGGACACTTCACGGAAATTTACTTTCCGATGAAGAATATCCGCTATATTGCCATCAATGATACTGTGGATACCGCCAACAAATGCAACGACATCGGTGCACTGAAAAATGTAATGAACGAGTTTTACAGCCGTGACAATTCGAGAAAAATCCGTTCTGCTATCAGAGCAAGGTCAAAGGCAGGACTGTACCGCACATCCTTCAACCCCATCGGATACCGCAAGGAAGCTGACAACCATAATCATTTAATCATTGATGAAGAAACAGCACCGATTGTACGCAGAATATTTCAGCTTGCCTGTGACGGCAACGGAGCGCACCGCATTTGTAAAATATTCAGAGAAGAACAGGTACCTTGCCCCTCGTGGTGGCTTCATTCACGAGGCGAAAAAGACTATTCCAAGCGTTTTGAAAACCCAGACAATAAATACGAATGGACGCATACCGTTGTGCAGAATATCATTAAGAATCCTCTGTATCTCGGACATACGGTAATGTGCAAAACAGAGGTGTTATTCAAGGTCGGCATATCCAAAAGAAACAGTACAGACGAACAAATCCGTGTGGATGATACCCACGAACCCCTTGTTTCACAGGAAGTATTTGATACAGCCAACGCCAAGATACTGAGCCGAAAAAGAGAAGATACAAGCGGCAATACCTCTATTTTCTCTGGCTTAGTAAAATGCGGCACCTGTGGCAAAGCAATGAGCCAACGCTACTGGACAAAGAAACGACACAAGATTTTTGTCTGCAACACTTATGCCGAAAATACAAAGGCTTGCAACGACCACCGTATCTTTTACGATGACCTTTATGCTGCTGTGCTTGCGGATATTCAGAGAAATGCGGCGATTGCCTATTCTGACAGGGATAAAGCGATTATACTTGCTGAGAAGATGTTTGCAAAGGAAGCCGGAAGTAAGAGTAAAAGCAATGAAAGCCGCTCGAAGCAAGCGCAGAAGCGTTATGACGAGGTCACAAGGCTCTTTGACAGGCTCTATGAGGATTCACTTTCGGGTCGTATTTCAAACGCTAATTTCTCGCGCTTAATTGAAAAATATCAGTCAGAGCAGGAACGATTACAAGCTGAAATGGATGAATTGCAAGGCGCTTTATCCCTTGTGAAAGAGAACAAAGAGAATGCAATCAAGTGGGCGGAACTGATGGCTTCTTTTGTTGGAATACAGGAGCTTACCGCAGAAAACCTCAATC
>CAZMRH010000168.1:0-3831 GCA_964568705.1 uncultured Lachnospiraceae bacterium | reverse complement strand
CATGCGGCGCATATCGGTGGGGATGTCTATTGCTCCGATTATATATGCAAATACTCTTACCGGAGGTGTGAGCGCATATGTTACAAGTCCGGCACAAAGTACTGCGACAATCCCTGTGAGTAAAGTTATCATATCCATTTTGTTGATCTCCTGTTCTTTCCGTAAGGCTCTCAGAGTAATGCCTAAGTCGCTTTACCTTGCTTCCACATTGATAAATTCAGCCTCGATATACAAATTGGGGAAGCAAATCCCCGCTTCTTTTCCAACAATAATTTCATTTCCGTTTACAAAGTATGATGTTCCGGAATGCGTACCGTCAGCATCGACTGTTAGCGTCAGCACCTTGTAGCCGTCGATTCCCTTTGTAACGACAGGTGTGCCGTCGCTTTTGTCAGACCCCGCATAGGAGGCTTCGGAAACCTGTACTGCCGTAACGCTTCCCATTACGTTTCCAGAGGGGTCGAATACCTTGTCCCCGACTCTTACGTTTCCGGTAAATTCTGAACGTATCCAGTCACAGTTAAGCACATACCTGAGCTTTACCTGTGAGGATTCAGGCCCTGTGCTTCTGAAAAACAGTATATATACGGCAGCCGACGCGGCAAGGAGTATTGCTATGATTATCAGAGCGTCTATAATATTAAACCGATGCTTTTTCGCCGTCATCCGTCTGTCCTCCGTTTTCAACAGTATTTTTTGCATTTGCTTGCTTGGATTTTTTAAGCATAATACTTATTTCAGCAGCACTGCTTCGATCAGTACCGTCAATATACGTTTCCGCTGACAAGACTGCCTCCTCGGTGCCTGTTCTCGCAGAGCAAATCACAAGAGCGGCAAGCGCCCAAAACAGTAAAAATATCATCCGGTTTGAAAAGATATTATTTCCAAGTCCATACAGCAACGCTGTTAATATTCCACAGAAAGGTCCCGCAGCCATTAGCCTCATTGTCGTACAGCACCGCACTCCAAGCCTTTGAAGCGGAAGTACCTTGCCGCTCTTGTCAGTAGGTTCCGGAAACGCTCCGGAAAATCGCCTGCTGAGAGGTGAATATATCCTGTAAGCAACTGTCGAGCGCGCCGAGTTAAGTTTTGAAAAGTATGTGCAAAGCTCCGCCGTCAATACTAAAATGATAAAAACGAACATGAGAAGCCCTGCAAGCCCTGTCTCAATCCACAGCTGTATGAACACGCTCTGCGAATCGGAAACAGTCGCACCTGCGGCATATTTCGGATAAACATGGCTCCATGAACCTATACCGATACCTGCGAAGAAATTATCGCGTAGGATATTCATCGAGGTACGCCATATGCCCGACTTTATTTCAAAATTCGACACTAACTTTTCGCTGTAATATACAATTTTTGTCTGTACAGCGTCAGGTGCAGCCCATAACGCGGTTACCGTTGATATGGCAGTCATAAGGATAGGCGCAAGAGTTGCGGGATTTCGGATAAACAGTAAGATTGCCGCACCTACTGCTGCCGCGAGAAAAAGCGCTGCAATCCTGACAATTCCCGCCGCGATGAGCATAAGTCCGAGTGAAAACAGAAGTACACCCTTCCCTATACGCGCGTCACGGCTGAGAAGCATCGACAAAACTACCGGGATCATCAACGCAAGATACGCTCCGAGCACGTGATCGGAAGAAAGGCCTGACGCCGTTAAAACCTCCGATTTATTCAGCGGCAGTCCTGTAAGCTCTGCAAGAAGAAATGAGACATCAAAGATGAACATATAAGCTGTTGCCGAGATGACAAGCACAATCTGACATTTGCTTATCATTTCGAGCGAGCGGATAAAGCTTACTATGATAAAAAAGCTGATAAGCAGAATAAAATATGATAATGTGTGTCTGAAGTTACCGCTGCCCGACGTAAATGTACCGCCAAGTAAAATGAAAATTCCGAATGTGAAGACGGAAATGTCGGCTTTTTTGAAGCTGGCGTAACGCTTGCCGCGTATCAGTTTAAGAATAAATCCAGCAGCAGTCACGCCGATAACCGATGTCACATGATAAATTCCGACAAACGGAAATATTGCAAGCGTAAGGATAACTCCGGCTTCGGGATTGCATAAAACCACAAACAACGCGACAACGCACAGTATTGCGGTAAATACGCCGACAACGCCGGTAAAATATGAAATTATCCCGAGTATGATTCCCGTGACAAATGCGAGGTTTGTGCGTCCGCTCGGATGGCTCACCGGAAGCTCGGAGCTTGCAGTATCTGCTACCGTAAGCATAAGTCTTCCGATTTGTGACGTACAAAGCGCTTTGCTCAGCGTCAGTGACGAGAGCAAAAGCGGCAGACTCAGGATAATAAAGGCTGCAGGTACGAGGTATGAAGTGTCAAAACCAAAGCGGTTTTCCGCAAAAGAAAGAATTGCACCGAAAGCGATGTTGTAGAGCGCCGTCACAAGTATTACTATTCCGATAGATTTAAGTCTTAGATTTATAAACCAGCGGATTATCCGTGAGGTTATGCCCGATGTAACTGAGGCTTCAATATATGATGAGACTGTGTGTCTGATATGCGACAACCCATCTCTCATTCTCTTGCCGTCCGTTGTATCACTTATGGTTTCTCTTCCCGTGCCGATAAGTGATGAGTGAGGGCGAATAAACAATGCTCCGAACAACCCGCCAGCGAGTTTTGACTTAACCCATGCACCGAAGCGTCCCGAAAGCGATGGCGAACTACCGTTTCCGTACATTGTCCGAGCGCCGGAATCAGACTGCATGTCCGCGACAGCCCTTTTGTCGTTCACGATAATTCTCCCTTCGCATTTTGATTCCATTTTGATTTATTGTATTATACTATATTATTGGCATGATTTCAATATAATTTCAGAAATTTTACACAGGCGCAGATAAGGGCAACAAAAATCCGGAGCACCTCGTGATGCTCCGGGACTTTTATTACTTATACTTACGCTTTCTGGCTGCTTCTGACTTCTTCTTTCTCTTTACGCTGGGCTTTTCGTAACATTCTCTCTTGCGAAGCTCGGCCTGAATACCGGATCTCTGGCACTGACGCTTAAAACGGCGAAGTGCGCTGTCAAGTGTTTCGTTTTCTTTTACTCTGATTTCTGCCATCCTGTCTCCCTCCCTTCGCAGTGACCGGAAAGATATCGAAATATCTCTAATATATTATATCTACGCCTATACCTGTTGTCAATACGATTTTACAATTTTTTTCAAAAAGTTTCGCTTACTTTGCAACGATGTTGACAATCTTGCCGGGTACATAAATTTCTTTTACTATGCTCTTGCCCTCAAGCGACTGAGCAATGCGGCTGTCTGCCTTTGCCGCAGCTATTGCGTTATCCTTTGATACATCAGCCGGAAGAATAATCGTGCCGCGCAGCCTACCGCATACCTGGACGGCGATTTCGATCGTGTCGTCCTTCGTCTTTGCCTCGTCGTACTCAGGCCACTTTGCAAGCGAGCAGAAGCCCTTACCGCCGTAGTTCTCCCAGATCTCCTCGGAAATATGCGGTGCAAACGGACAGAGGATGAGTGCAAGTATCTTAAGCTCATCCGACGTGAGTGAGCCGTGATCGTATATCTCGTTGACAAGCGACATCATCGCGGCGACCGCCGTGTTGAACTTCATCGAATCAATATCCTGCGTCACCTTTTTGACAGTCTTATGGAAACCCGACTCAAGCTCGGGGGTAGTACCGCTTCCCTTCACCATAAAGGTAAGTCCGGCAACACGCTCAAGGAATCTCTTGCAGCCTTTTATGCTCTGCGTTGACCACGGTGCGCTCTTTTCAAAATCACCCACGAACATCTCGTACAGACGAAGCGTATCAGCTCCGTATTC
>CAZMRH010000167.1:0-3935 GCA_964568705.1 uncultured Lachnospiraceae bacterium | reverse complement strand
CGGCACAATAATCTACAGAATTCAAAATACGGGGAAAGCATACGGCGACAGCGCCGAAGCCTTTCCCCGTATTTTACGTTTTCAATATCACTTAATATTTTCCTGAAAGACTTGATTTTTCAAACTGGTGGTATATAATTAACATGTAGCGAGATTTTGTAATTTGACAACTACTGAAAGGAAGTATAATATCATGAAAGTTTTGGAAATGTTTGATCTGACCGGCAAGCTCGCAGTAATAACGGGCGGCGCGGGAAGATACGGCAGTCAGATGACTGAGGCGCTTGCGGAGGCGGGGGCGACTGTGTACACCGCTTCGAGAAGTCTTGAAAAAAATGAGGTATTCGCGGCAACCCTGCGTGAAAGAGGACTTGATGTTCGCGCAGAATCCTACGATCAGGGTGACGAGGAAAGCATCAAGGCTCTGCTTGCAAGACTGGTTGAAAAGCATGATAAGGTTGATATACTTGTCAATAACTCCGTATCCCGTCCGAATGAAGACGGCTTTTACGCCAGCGCTAAGTTTTTTGAGGACAGCATGAAAATCAACGCAACCGGACTTTTCCTTATCAGCCGCACCTTCGGTAAGCATATGGCTGAAAACGGCAAGGGTAGCATCATCAACATCGGATCATACATGGGCGAACTTAGTGCCGACTCATATCTTTACGAGGAAGTTCCCGCGATGAGCGCGTTCGAGTCGCCCGACTACTTCTTCCACAAGGGCGGTATGGATAACCTCACAAGGCTTATGGCAGGCTACTACGGTCCGTCGAACGTCCGCGTAAACTGTGTATCCCTCGGCGGTCTGTTCAACAATCAGGATCCGAGCTTCCTTAAGAGATATGCGAAGCGCACGTTCCTTGGCAGAATGGCTAACGACACCGATATCAAGGGTATCATCGTATATCTTGCGTCAGACGCAAGTGCATACACAACAGGTGCGATAATCCCGATAGACGGCGGTTATTCCGCAAAATAAGAATCAGCGAAGCTAAACGATATAACTGTTAGGAGAATTATATAATGAATATGGAAATGAGAAAAAGCCGTGTTCTGCGCCAGATGAGGGACGGCAAGGTCGCAACCTGCGTTAAACTCAATCTTTCCGACCTGCGCAATGCTGAAATTGCCGCAATGTGCGGTTTCGACTGCGTATGGATCGACATGGAGCATATACCGAACGATTATTCTGTGATTGAAAATACGGTACGCACGGCGAAAAACTATGACTGTGACGTGCTGACACGTGTGCCTCGTGGCTGCTACAGCAACCTTATCCGTCCTCTTGAAGCGGATTCCACCGGAATTATGGTGCCGCACCTCATGAGTCTTGAGGAAGCTAAACAGATCGTATATTATACGAAGTTCCATCCGGTCGGCAGACGTCCTGTCGACGGCGGAAACATGGACGGAAAATACTGCCTTATCGACGAGGCTGACTACATTAAGCAGGCGAACGATCAGAGATTTGTCATCGTACAGATCGAGGATCCCGAACCACTTGCAGAGCTTGATGAGATATGCGCATTTCCCGGACTTGACATGATATTCTTCGGTCCGGCTGACTTCAGCCAGGGTATCGGCAAGCCGTTCCAGTATGACGCACCGGAAGTCACAGAGACGATGAAACTCATCGCGAAGACCGCGCGCGCTCACGGTAAGTGGGCCGGCACAGTCGGCGGCCCCGGCAACTTTGACGAGCTTGTTAACATGGGTTACACCTTCATTAGCACCGGTGCTGATGTCATCGGACTTCAGGATTACTACCTCGACATTGTATCCAAGGTAAGCGGACGCACGGTGAAGTGAGCGAAGGGAAGTATAAATATGAAATACACAACAGTTGCCGGAAAGAAGCTGTCGGCAATGTCACTCGGCACTGTCCAGCTCGGAATGAACTACGGTATCGCGAACAATGACGGTCAGCCGTCTCTTGAAAAGAGTTTCACGATGCTGAAAGCGGCACTTGAGGACGGAGTATCGTCACTTGATACCGCAAGGGAATACGGCGACGCGGAAAAGGTACTCGGCGACTTTTTTAAAACCTACAAGGGTGATCTGCCGTTCATCACCACAAAGGTGTACGGAGTAGAATCGGATAATGCGGGCGAAATTGAAAAGTATATCGTAAACTCCGCTGAAAAGTCGCTTGAATGTATGGGACTTGACAAGGTGAACTGCATCATGCTTCATACCGCGGGCGATCTTGTCCGCAGCGGCAAGAAGATCGCAGACGGCTTCGAGAGCCTAATCAGACGCGGATATACTGACACGGTCGGTGTGTCGGTCTATAACGGCTCGGAAATCGAAAAAATGCTTGAATACGACGTGTTCACCGCCACCCAGATTCCGATGAGCATCTTCGATCAGCGGCTCATTAATTCCGGAATTACCGATAAACTCGACGCACGTCACATCAATACCTTCGTCAGAAGTGTGTTTTTGCAGGGACTGTTCTTCCTCGATCCCGATATGGTCGACGATCCGATACTAGTAAAAGAAGCAGTACCGGGCATCAGAGCCCTTCGCAAATGTGCAGCAGATGAAGGAATGACAGTAGCCGAGCTTGCGATAGCGTTCATCCGTGATGTTCCGGGTGTGACAAGCCTTGTGCTCGGCGCGGATACGGCGGATCAGGTAAAGAGCAATATCGCCTACTTCAACACGAAGCGCATCAGTGAAAAAACAAACGCTGTAATACACGACACCTTTAGAAACGTCGATATACCCGAAATCATGAAGGTACTGTCGCGTCCTAAGAAATAATAAAATCACGAAAAGAGGAATCATTATGGCAAAGCTGCCGCTTGGAAATAAAGAACTTAAGATCGGTATCCTCGGCATGACCGAGGGCAACGGTCACCCGTATTCATGGAGTGCAATGTTCAACGGCTTCAACATGGATTACATGAAGGACTGCCCGTTCCCGGTGATACCGCAGTATCTGTCAAAGCAGCCTGACTCGACTATCGGCATCGAAGGTGCACACATCACACACATATGCTGTATGGGATACGCCGAGCGAGAGATGGCAGAGCATATGGCAAAGGCGTCGAACATACCGAATGTTGTCGACAGACCTGAGGACATGATAGGCAAGGTTGACGCAGTAATCTGCGCAACTGATGTTGGTGATGAGCATATCGAAAGATGCAGACCGTTCCTTGAGGCGGGACTACCGATGTTTATCGACAAACCGCTTGTTAATAAGGAAGAAGATCTCCGTAAATTTATAGAATGGAGGAAGAACGGCGCACAGTTCATCACGTCGTCCTCCATGCGCTACTGCAAGGAAATGGAGCCTTTCTTCAAGAATCACTACGAGCTCGGCAAGCTTATGTATATCTGTGAGCCGTTCGCAAAGAAATATGAGACGTACGGTATACACGCACTTGAGGCAATATATCCGCTGCTCGGACAGGGATTTGTATCGGTACAGAACACCGGAACGTACGAGCAGACGATGGTACATCTTGTACATAAATCCGGCTGCCGCGTCGACATCGCAATGGGTATAGACATGGTATGCGCGGGAACACTGATCGTCGGAACGGAAGATTCGCGCTACATCAACGACGGTGACTCATATTACGCTTTCAAGAAACAGCTTGACAACTTCGTACACTGGCTGAGAACTGGCGAGGAGCCGTTCCCGTTCGAGGAGACGATCGAGTTGATGAAGATGATCGTCGCGGGACTGAGAAGCCGTGAAGAGGGCGGACGCGTGGTCATGTTATCGGAGATCGATGTGTAAATAAAGCTGCTGATAATGCAAAATCAACAGTAAGCAATACCGATGAAACCTTTGACATATAAAATTACCGTATTTATACAGAAAACACCCGGTGGGAACAATGTTCCCACTGGGTGTAAATATTATTTACCGATCGCCGGATTAATAATTTTCTTTTCTTACTTCAAAATAGCTCTGC
>CAZMRH010000166.1:0-3937 GCA_964568705.1 uncultured Lachnospiraceae bacterium | reverse complement strand
ATACGCTATGTGCGCCGCAAGTACAATGTGCTTATCGGCGACCGCACAGCCGAGGAGATCAAGATAAAAATCGGCTCAGCGGGTTTCCGTGACAAGCCGATGACAATCACCGTCAAAGGTCGCTGTCTCATTCAGGGGCTTCCGCGCAGCCTTACCATTGATTCACGTGAGATTCCCGACGCACTGGAGGAGCCGATAAATTCGATTATCGAAGCCGTGTGCAGTGTCATTGAACGCACGCCGCCCGAGCTTATAGGCGACATTCTCAATAACGGCATCGTAATGACCGGAGGCGGAAGTCTACTCTTCGGGCTTGACCGCCTCATCACCTATGTCACGGGCATAAAGTCAAGAGTTGCCAAAAACCCCGTAAGCTGTGTCGCAATCGGCACGGGGCTCTCGCTTGATCACATCTCCACGATCCCAGAGGGTGCGATCAACATTTCACGTCAGCGTCAGCAGAGACTTTGATATAAAACGGGCAGCGTTAAATTACGCTGCCCTGTAATTTGTATTTATTACAGTCTTCAGAGAGATGTTAGCTTTCCGGACATAAACAGCTTGATTCTGAGAAGATCAAGTGCATTAATTTTTCCGTCCTTTGTTAAATCGGTAGCAGTAAGTGCCGCAGAATCCGTGATTATTTTTTTACCCGACATGTGAAGCTTAAGACCCAGCAGATCAAGTGCATTTATCTTACCGTCACCGTTGACATCGCCGATCATACGCGGTTCTTTTACCGTCAGCGTGCCGGCGACAACAGTCGGATTTACTATAAAAGTCTTATATCCGTCAGTCGAGACGATGCCTCCGGCAGGATCGTATATACAGTCGATTGTGTATGTGCCGGATGCTGCCGAGGTGTTGAATTTGATACTGAACAGCGTACCGCTGCTGATTTCATTATTTGAAGTAAACGTCGAATTTTCCGCGTAATAGCAGAAATACTTTTTTCCGGTCATGTCGATTTTCAGACGGTCGAAAAGCGCTCCGCTCAAGTTTTCCGGATTGTAGGTCATATTAAGACTCGGAGCTGTAATTTCCGTATCAGCGAACACATTACCGTTTGCAAAATCAGAAGCGGTAAGCGAATTATCATATACAATATATAAAAGTACACCCCATACGGCGTCGCAGTCCGCAAGCGACACAGTCACCGCTGCAGTTTCTCCCTTTACGACCGTTGCCGGCGAAACCGTTATACTTCCGGAATTCGCAGCATTTGAGTACACCGGCATGAGTGACACCGCAATAACGATGCAAAGCATCGCTGCAATGAATTTTTTCATAATAACCTCGCAGGTATGAATTTATACCGTCATTATACAATATAAATTGCCGCTTGTCAATTACTGCGGCATAAAATCAAAGTCACGGAGGCCTTTATGGCGAAAAAAAACGAATATCTCGAATGTGCGAGAGCAGTCGGAACTCACGGGGTGCGCGGTACGGTGAGACTTGAAAATATGTGCGACAGTGCGTCGGTACTTGCGGGGCTTCATGTAATGTACAGGAGAGTCAAAGGTGAATACCTGCCGCTCACGGTTATTAACTCATCAGTGCAGAAGCTGATGGTGCTGACGCATTTCGAGGGTATTGACACGCTTGAGGACGCGGTAGCACTCAAAGGCGTGACATTTTACGCAAAGCGTGATGATTTTCAACTTGATGACGGTGACTTTTTCATCGCTGATCTCATCGGACTGCCTGTCACAGATATTGACAGCAACGAGAAGTACGGCACAGTCGACGATGTACTGACACAGGGCGTTCAGGACATATATATAGTAAAGGAAGAAAGCGGCAAGACTTTCATGATCCCCGCGGTTCCGGAGTTTATCAAAGAGGTGTCGCTTGACGGTGAGGGCGGCGTGAAGGTAAAACTCATCGAGGGCATGAGGAAATGAGCATGAGATTCGACATCATGACGCTGTTTCCCGAGCTTGTTGAAAACGTGCTGTCCGAAAGCATAATCGGCCGCAGCAGACGTGCGGGAATCCTCGATATCCGCACATACAACATCCGCGATTACAGTGAAGACAAACATCGCCGCGTCGACGATACGCCGTACGGCGGCGGCCGCGGTATGCTTATGGCGGCGCCTCCCATATACAACTGCTTTAAGGCGGCGACGGGTGACAAAGCAGAGAGCGAGCGCGTCTACACCGTATACATGTCACCGCGCGGCACGCGCTTTGACCAGAAGACTGCAATGCGGCTTGCCGGATTCGACAGGCTTGTGATACTGTGCGGTCACTACGAGGGTGTCGATCAGAGGGTAATCGATGAGATTGTCGACGAAGAAATTTCAATCGGCGACTTTGTGCTGACGGGCGGCGAGATACCCGCGTGCATAGTCACGGACGCTGTGGGACGGCTTATCGACGGTGTTCTGCCGGTCTCGGAGTGTCATGAGAAGGAGAGTTTTGAGTCAGGACTGCTCGAGTATCCGCAGTACACGCGCCCGCCGGTATTCATGGGTCGCGAAGTACCGGAAGTACTCATCAGCGGACATCATGCGAATATTGACAGATGGCGTGACGATGAATCACTGAAGCTGACGAAAAACCGCCGCCCCGATCTGCTCGGTGACGGCGGAGATAAGTCCGGCGGCGGAAAGTGACGTTACAGTTCGCCGAAATATGCGAGTATTCCGTTTGCGACGCCCTGAGCGAACAGTCCGGGATTGTTTGCCATGTAATTTGCGTCGTAGCTGTTTGTGATATACCCGAGTTCAACCAGCGTTGAGGGCATACGCGTCTTTCTCAGTACATACAGCGAGGGACGCACCATGACACCGCGATTCTGAAGTCCCGTCGCGTAATTGAGCTGTGTAAGGATGTTCTCTGCAAGCGGATATGCTTCGGAGTCTTCCGAATATACGAACGCTTCACTTCCCGATGCCGATGTGTTATCGGACGCGTTCGCATGGAGACTGATGAAGTAATCGGCGCCCCAGCTGTTTGCGTCATTGACACGTGCGGCAAGCGACGACGAATTCGATGTACCGAGCTGCGTGGTCGGTGTCGGACGCGACAGGCGCACGTCGAAACCGTTCGCGCGAAGTATCGCCGCAAGACGGATGCCGATCTCGTAGACGAGATCCTGTTCACGGTAGCCGTTTCCCTCCGCTCCTGAATTCGGATTAGTCGGATTATGCCCTTGGTCTATGTAAATCTTAGTTGCCATCTCACTACCTCTTTTCAGTATATATCATTACATCCTATGCGCCGGTCGCGGAAAGTGTTACAGTAATATGAAGGAAATGCAGAAGCTGCTCAGCCGCATGAGAGCGGCGGTCGACAGCTACAATATGATCGAGGACGGCGACAGAATCGCTGTCGGCATATCGGGCGGCAAGGATTCGCTGTCGCTTCTCTGTGCCATGACCGAGCTTCAGTGCTTCTATCCTGCAAAATACACGCTCGTCGCCATGCTTATCGACATGGGCTTCGACATTTCACCGTCGATCGCCGCACCCGCAAACGATTACACCGCCGTTCGCGAATTATGTGACAGGCTCGGCGTTGAACTGATAATCAGGAAGACGGAGATCGCGAAGGTTGTTTTTGACGTCAGGCACGAATCAAACCCCTGCTCACTCTGTGCGAGGATGCGGCGCGGATCACTTCACGATGCGGCGCTTGAAGCGGGCTGCAACAAGCTTGCACTCGGTCATCACTACGACGATGCCGCCGAGACATTCATGCTGAATTTATTTTTCGAGGGACGCGTCGGGTGTTTTTCGCCGGTATCGTACATGTCGCACAAGAAGCTGTACGTCATACGTCCGTTCGTGCTGACCGCCGAGAAGGACATTAAAGCTTTCGTCAGAAAAGCCGATCTTCCGGTGATAGTAAGTCCGTGCCCGTCCGACAAGGAAAGCGAGCGTGCGTACATGAAGGACTACCTTCGCGAATTTGACGTTCGCCACCGC
>CAZMRH010000165.1:0-3945 GCA_964568705.1 uncultured Lachnospiraceae bacterium | reverse complement strand
CCGCTCCCGATCACCATGACCTTCTTTATGCTGTTATCTCGCGGCATCAGTGTCGCCTCCCATCATATCGAGAAAATCGTCGAACAGGTACGTCGTATCGCACGGGCCCGCGCACGCCTCGGGATGAAACTGCACGGAAAATGCCGATTTTCCGGAGTATGACACGCCTTCGCAGCTTCCGTCATTGGCATTAATATAGGTAACATGTCCGATTCCGTCAAGAGAATCGGACACGACCGCGTAGCCGTGATTCTGACTTGTGATGTACGTGCGTCCGCTTTCAATACACTTTACGGGCTGATTCGCGCCTCTGTGACCGTATTTAAGCTTTGCCGTTTTGCCACCTGCCGCAAGTGCGAGAAGCTGATGACCGAGGCATATACCGAACAGCGGAAGTTTGCCGAGCAGTTTCTTTATCTCCGCAGCACACTCCGTGTATTCGGCGGGGTCGCCGGGGCCGTTTGACAGCATAACGCCGTCCGGCTTCATTTCAAGAATTTTGTCTGCCGATGTATTGTACGGCACGACCGAGACGCGGCAGTGGCGGCGATACAGCTCGCGCTCGATATTATGCTTAGCGCCGTAATCGAGCAGCACGACGTGATGTTTTTCATCACCGACGGCGGGAAAATCCTCTCGGGTACCCGTGCTGACATTCGCAAGCTCACCGGTCACTCTGTAAGACGCAAGCGCTGATGTGTCAGCCGCCGCGGGATCGGTCGTGATGATCGCGTTCATAACGCCCGACTCGCGGATGATACGCGTTATCTCACGCGTGTCAACTCCGCATATCGCGGGTATTCTGCGACTTTTCAAAAATTCGTCGATTCCACCTTCACTGCGGAAGTTCGACGGCGCGTCGCAATATTCGCGCACGACATATCCGCGAAGCGCGGGAGTGCCTTCAAAATCCTCGCTTATCACGCCGTAATTGCCGATCTGAGGGAACGTCTGAAGCACGATCTGCCCCGCGTAGCTCGGATCGGTGAGCGTCTCAAGGTAGCCGACAACACCCGTCGTGAACACAAGCTCACCGACGGTGTCACGCACCGCGCCGAAGGACAAACCCTCGAACGTCTGTCCGTTTTCAAGAATAAGATACGCTTTTTCCATACTTCCTCACTGTGTTATGAGATAAGGGGCCGCAGGATACGATGCGAGGGATCTATCCCTCGCGCTCCCGATCAGGGTGAACAGAGATATAGTATATTAATCCGTCAGGATTAAACCGAACTTTATAACTGAAACCACTATTCCTTTTCCCCCGCTTTTCGCATGCATTGCGGGCAGGTGTCGGGCGGAGCCTGACGTGAGAAATACGTGGGTTTTCTCTCGACGGACAAATGTCCGTCGGAAGAAAACCGCGAAACTTCGTTTCGAAGGATACGATGCGAGGGATCTATCCCTCGCGCTCCCGATCAGGGTGAACAGAGATATAGTATATTAATCCGTCAGGATTAAACCGAACAATATGTCCGTAACCCCTATTCCTTTTCTCCCGCTTTTCGCATGCATTGCGGGCAGGTGTCGGGCGGAGCCTGACGTGTCGTCAAACAAATACCATCAGGCGCCGCCTGATGGTATTTATTTCATGCGCTCGACACTCTCACCCCAACGTCTTGACAAGTACAGCTTTCTGTGCGTGGAGGCGGTTTTCGGCTTCGTCGAATACTTCGTTTGCGTGAGCCTCGAGCACATCTGCCGTGATTTCCTCACCGCGATGCGCGGGCAGACAGTGCAGCACCATAACGTCACTCTTTGCGACACCTGTCACCGCACTGTTTATCTGATAATTCTTGAATAACTTCCCCCGTCCCTCGGCTTCGCTTTCCTGCCCCATCGACGCCCATACGTCGGTGTAGAGCACATCTGCACCTGTCGCCGCCGTCATGATATCGTCGGTGCAGAGGAAGCCGCCGGTTTCACTTGCCCACTTCATTATGTCAGTGTCGGGCTGAAAATCGTTCGGACAGGCGATAGTGACGGACATGCCCATCTTGATGCCGCCGACGATGAGCGAATTCGCCATATTGTTGCCGTCTCCGATGTAGCAGAGCTTGAGTCCTTTAAGGCTGCCCTTGTACTCGCGTATCGTCATAAGGTCTGCGAGCACCTGACACGGGTGACAGTAGTCGGTCAGACCGTTGATTATCGGTATCGAGCCGTACTTCGCGAGTGCTTCGACTTCACTTTGTTCGAATGTGCGGATCATAATGCCGTCGAGGAAACGCGACAACACACGCGCGGTATCCTCGACAGGCTCGCCGCGTCCGATCTGCAAGTCGCGCGATGAGAGGAACAGCGCGTTGCCGCCGAGATCGTACATGCCTACCTCAAACGATACTCTCGTGCGCGTGGACGACTTCTCGAATATCATTCCGAGATTCTTTCCCTCCAGTAAATGATGCTTTATGCCGTTCTTTTTCTCAAATTTAAGCTGATCGGCAAGGTTCAGTATTTCGGTGATTTCCTTTTCGGTAAGGTCCGCGAGTTTCAGAAGATGCTTCATTTCGCACATTCCTCCTTGATGATATTTACTGCATATTCAAGTTCTGTGTCGTTGATATTCAGCGGCGGCAGAAGCCTTATTTTATTTTTAGCCGACAGTATAAGTACGCCTCGTCCGATGCAGGCGGCGATGACCTCCTTCGTCGGACGCTCGCTCTCGATGCCAAGCATCAGTCCCATGCCTGTTATGCTTTTCACGCCCTTCGCCCCGTCAAGCTGACTTTTAATGTACGCGGACTTTTCGCGCACGGACGCAAGCAGTTTGTCGTCAAGCCGCGACAGTATGCTTATCGCACCTGCGCAGCATACGGGATTGCCGCCGAAGGTCGAGCCGTGTGACCCGGGGGTGAGGACGTCCCGCACCTTTTCGCCGAGCATCGCCGCACCGAGCGGAAGTCCGCCCGCAAGTCCCTTTGCGGTAGTCACGATGTCGGGCGTGATGCCGTAGCTCATGTATGCGTACAGGCTGCCGGACCTGCCGTTGCCCGTCTGCACCTCGTCGATGATGAGAAGCATGTCATGCTCACCGCATATGCGTGCGACCTCGTGAACGAAGTCTTGCTCAAGCACGTTTACGCCGCCCTCACCCTGAACAAGCTCTATCATGACCGCACAGCACGTGCCGCTTTCCGCGAACTTCACGATGTCGGATACGTCGTGCGCGTCTGCGTAAACGAAGCCCTCGGTGAGGGGACCGAACTCCGTGTGGAAGCTGTCCTGACCTGTGGCGGCGAGCGTGGTGACAGTCCTGCCGTGAAAGCTGTTCTTCAGCGTTATTATCGTCTTGCGCGATTCCCCGTATTTCAGGAACGAATAGCGGCGTGCGACCTTGATCGCGCACTCGTTCGCCTCGGCACCGGAATTTCCGAAGAATACCTTCGACATGCCGGTTTTCTCGCATAGCATTTCAGCAAGAATCGCACACGGCTCGGAGTAGTAGAGGTTCGACGTGTGCTGCAGCTTTGACGCTTGTGCGGTGATTGCCGCAAGCCACTCATCATCTGCCGCGCCGAACGTATTTACCGCGATACCCGCGCCCATGTCGATATATTTGCCCCCCGCCTCGTCAAAGAGCGTTGCTCCGTGACCGTGCGAGAGCTGAACCGGAAAGCGCGCGTATGTGTTGGCGACGTAATCCCCGTCGGTTTTCATGATGTTCATGTGATTTGACCTTCCCTCGAATTAATATGGCGTTGACTGATGACTGTGTCGCTGACTTTATTTTTGCAAAATCGCTCGGACACCAACCTGCTTTGCTTAAAGCGATAATTTGCGAATACCCATGTCGGGTTTTTTCATTACCTTTGAAAGTTGCTATAGGGGCGATCCTTATGTTGTCGCCCGGGATGTTTGTCAATATCGTTCGGACACCAACCTGTTTAGCTTAAAGCGTGACTATGCTGATACCCATGACGGGTTTTTTCTTGTTACTTTTCT
>CAZMRH010000164.1:1631-3987 GCA_964568705.1 uncultured Lachnospiraceae bacterium | reverse complement strand
ATAGAAATGGGCATATCGCTTGACGACATCAAGGCGGAGCTTGCCGCGCGTCATGTGATAGACAAAAAGGTCAAGCAGGAAAAAATGCAGTGATGTATGTAAAATCACGGGAGGCAACGGCTTCCCGTGAACTTTTTATCCGAGAACATGCATAATAAATATTATTTCACATTTTTATCTCTGAAGTAAGGCTAATAATTTCAAAAATGTATTGTCATTCGCATTATTGTGGTGTATAATATTATGAATACTTTTAAATTGAAAGAGGTATAACATGAACTTTACCAGATTCCTTCTTGATGAAGCTGCAGCTACGTCCACAGGCGGCGGAAACATTTGGACTACGGTCATTATGATCGTCGCCATGATTGCCATTTTCTATTTCCTTCTTTACAGACCTCAGAAGAAGCAGGAAAAAGAAACAAAGAATATGCTTCAAAGCCTTCAGATTGGTGACGAGATCACGACGATCGGCGGCATAATTGGCAAGGTCATCTCCATCAAGGAAGAAACCGTTCTTCTTGAAACGAGCAAGGACAAAACAAAAATCAGAATTATCCGCAGTGCAGTCCGCACGATCGACGTAAAAGCCGAGGACGCGGAATAACCGAAATGACGTGTTTTTCATATTGCCGCCTTCCCTTAAATATACTGTAGTATAACATACGGGAGGAACAATATGAAAAACACCGTTTCTGCTTCAAGACAAAACACCGAAACCGGATTTATACCGGGCATCTCCGTCCTGCTAAAATCTGTTGCGGCCGCACTCATCTCTGCCGCCGTATTGCTGCTTATTTTCAGCGGCATCGCATACAGCACCGCCGATCCCGATTCGCTCGTAGTACCGCTGTCAATTGCCGCACTGTATATCTCCGCCGGGGTTTGCGGACTTGTCGGTGCAAAGCTGTCGGACGGCGGAATACTTAACGGGCTGATATCGGGAATCGCTTTTCTCGCCGTCATTCTGCTGCTTTCGTTTATTCCCAATGAGAACGGATACATCGGCGGCTGGCTTTCCGTCCTACTTCACGCGCTTATCCCCGTTGCAGGGGCTGTCGGCGGATTTATCGGAACACGCCGTTCATCCGGAGCGAAAAATGCACGAAAGAGGATGAAGAAGCAGCGCAGATAGCTACGATGCAGGATAGTGCCGCGGTTTTTTTGCAAAAGTGCACGATTCCCGTAAAATAACATAAAGGATACACAGACTATGGATGCAATAAAAAAGCCGCGCGGCACGATGGATATTCTCCCGCCGCAGACCGGCATATGGAATTATATTGAGAAGATAACGAAGGATTGCGCCGAACGCTTCGGATTCAGTGAAATACGCACCCCAACCTTTGAGGAGATCGGGCTGTTTGCACGCGGAGTCGGCGAAGGCACGGACGTTGTTCAGAAGGAAATGTACATTTTCAAGGACAAAGAAGATCGCACGTTTGCTCTGCGTCCCGAGGGCACTGCATCTGTTGCGCGCGCACTCATTGAAAACGGCAGACTTTCCGATACAATGCCGATTAAGCTGTACTACAACATTAACTGCTTCCGCTATGAGAAGCCTCAGGCTGGACGCAGCCGTGAATTCTTTCAGTTCGGCTGCGAGATGTACGGCGCTGCCGACGCTGCAGCAGATTTCACGGTCATATCGCTCGCTCACACGATAATAAGAAGTCTCGGCATCAAGAACGTACGGCTTCACATCAATTCAATCGGCTGTCCCGAATGCCGTCCGACATATCGAGCGGCGCTTGTTGATTATCTTACGGAAAACAGCGATAAGCTCTGCGATACATGCAAAGGTCGCATCGACAAGAATCCCATGCGCGTACTAGACTGCAAGGCCGATATCTGCAAGGCTGTCGCTAAGGACGCGCCGCGCACGATAGATTATCTCTGCGATGACTGCCGCGCTCATCTCAAAAAGCTCGAGCATCTGCTTGACGAATGCGGCATCGGATACACGATCGATACGTCCATCGTCCGTGGACTTGACTACTACACGCGCACTGTATTTGAATTTATCGCCGAAGGTATCGGCTCACAGAGCACGGTATGCGGCGGCGGTCGGTATGACGGGCTGATGAAGGAGCTCGGCGGACCGTCGCTTCCCGGGATCGGTTTCGCGATGGGACTGACGCGCCTTATCCTCGCGATGGAGGAAAGCGGTGTCGCGATTCCCGAGGCGGTTAAGCCGTCGCTTTATGTAGCATCGCTCGGCGAGGACGCAATGGTATTCGCACAGTCACTTGTAACAAAGCTGCGTGTCGGCGGAGTTTACGCGGAATCTGATATCGTCGGACGCAGTCTCAAAGCACAGATGAAATACGCGGACAAGATAGGTGCGGCGAACGTA
>CAZMRH010000164.1:0-1621 GCA_964568705.1 uncultured Lachnospiraceae bacterium | reverse complement strand
CCCTCACTGAAATGATGGGCGATTATCTGCCTCAAAGCGAGATCGAAGCGGGTAAGGCTCAGCTTAAAAATATGACCGACAGCACACAGCGTGAGGTCGACATTTCGACTCCCGATGCGCTGCTCGCGCTGTTTCTCTGAACAATCAACCTCTGAAAGGAAGTTTAATATAATGGAATCATTTACCAAGGTGGACAAGCGTACGCATTACTGCGGCACGCTTACGAAAAACAACCTCGGTGAGCGTGTGACTGTGCTCGGCTGGTGTCAGAAGCAGCGCGACCTCGGCTCACTTATATTCATCGACCTGCGCGACCGGACGGGTGTGGTTCAGCTCGCGTTTGACGAAAAGTGCGACCGTGCCATATTCGATATGGCATTCGGCGTACACAGCGAATATGTTCTTGCGGCATCCGGTGTGGTGCGCTCGAGAGGTGATGCAGCGATAAACAAAAATATGCCGACGGGCGAAATCGAGATCGCCGTTGATTACTTCAAGATACTGTCAGTTGCCGAGACTCCTCCGTTCGAGATAGTCGAAAACAGCAATGTCAAGAAGGAGCTTCGTCTCACTCACCGTTATCTCGACTTGCGCCGTCCCGATATGCAGAGAAACATAATGGCGCGCTCACGCCTTACATCGATTGCGAGAAACTATTTCGCCGAATGCGGCTTTATCGATATTGAAACGCCGACACTCATCAAGCCGACACCCGAGGGTGCGCGCGACTATCTTGTCCCGAGCCGCATACATCACGGAAAATTTTACGCGCTTCCTCAGTCGCCTCAGCTCTACAAGCAGCTTCTGATGTACTCAGGCTTCGACCGCTACTTCCAGATCGCACGCTGCTACCGGGATGAGGATCTCCGTGCCGACCGTCAGCCGGAATTTACACAGATCGACCTTGAGATGTCGTTCGTTGATGAGGACGAGGTAATTGCGGTCAACGAGGGCTTTATCAAGGTACTGTGCGACAAGCTCCTCGGCATGAAGGTAGAAGTACCGTTTCAGAGGATAACTTATGCGGAAGCAATGCGCCGCTACGGTTCGGACAAGCCCGACACACGTTTCGGCTTGGAGCTTTGCGACATCTCGGATGTTGTCAAGTCATGCGGATTCGGCGTATTCACCGGTGCGATTGAAGCAGGCGGAAGCGTTCGCGGCATTACGGTAAAGGGCGGCGCGTCGATGGGTCGTAAAGAGATCGACTCTCTCACCGACTACGTAAAGACATACGGCGCAAAGGGACTCGCGTGGTACAAAAATGCCGAGGGCGGCGGTACGTCATCATTCGCGAAGTTCATGACGGACGACGAAATTTCCGCTATACTCATCGCGATGAACGTCGAGGTCGGCGATCTCGCGCTTATCGTCGCGGCAAAGGACAAGGTTGTATTTGACTCGCTCGGTGCACTCCGCTGCGAAGTAGCGCGCCGCACGGGTATCATCGACAAAACAAAATATAATTTCCTGTGGGTGACGGAATTTCCGCTGTTCGAGTACAGTGAGGAGGACGGTCGATACTATGCCATGCATCATCCCTTCACCATGCCGATGGAGGAAGATATTGAGTTTATCGAGTCCGATCCCGGACGTGTACGCGCACGTGCGTATGACATCG